>JADGOK010000070.1 GCA_017882985.1 Acidimicrobiales bacterium | reverse complement strand
ACGCGTGTCGCCACTTGCTTCTCCTCATGTAACCGGTCTTCAATCATCGCATTTGCGCGAGGACTGCCTTCGCCAATTTTTGCACATCGTGGACGAGGCCATTTTCGCGCGCGATCTCGGCGACCACTTTGGGCAGGGAACAGGCCTGCGTCGCGAACGCACTGTGCTCGTCGACGAACACCACGTGCGGGTTCACGCCGTGATAGTGCAGTGCGTCAACGTGGTCCTGGAGACTGTAGCCGGAGGTCTCGGGAACCTGTTCGTGCAGATTCGCCACGTAGATCGTGCGCGCCTGGGTGCCGGCGATGGCCTGCAGGATACCCGGCACCGCGCAGGCGGCGAGCACGCTCGTAAAGAGCGAGCCCGGTCCGATCAGGATCACCTGGGCACGCTCGATCGCCTCGACGGCCGATATCGGCGCGGCGGCATTGGCCGGTTCTATGCTGATGCGCCGTATCGAGGACGAGCGTGCGACCTCGGTCTGACCGCGGGTAGTTCCCTCGTCGGTGCTCGCAAGCAGCACCACGCCGTTACAACTCGCCGGGACGATGCTGCCGGTGACGCCCATGAGCGACGCGACCTCGCGCACCGACTCTTCGAGGTCGCCGGTCGCGTCCAAGAGGCCGACGAGCAGGAGGTTGCCCACGGTGTGACCGCTCAGTTCACCAGTGCTGAAGCGGTGCTCGAAGGACCTCGTGAGCGGATTGTTGGGATCCGCGAGCGCCCCGAGACATTTTCGAAGGTCCCCCACGGCCGCCACGTCGAGGTCGGCGCGTAGTCGACCCGACGATCCTCCGTCGTCGGCGACCGAAACGACGCCCGTGACGTCGCTCGAGAGCAGGCGTAGTGCGCGCAGTGACACCGCCGTGCCGTGGCCCCCGCCGACCGCGACGACCCTCATCGAGCAATGTCGCGGTGAAAGACGGCGTTGGTGATGTTGAGGCGCCGACGGATCTCCTCGGCGATTGCGACCGATCGGTGACGCCCACCGGTGCAGCCGATCGCCACTGAGAGGTACGACTTGCCCTCCTTGGCGAACGCCGGGATCTGCCACTCGAGCAGGTTGACGACGTCGTGCAAGAAGTGCTGCGCCGGTTCTTGCTCGAGCACGTAGTTCGCCACCGCCTCGTCGAGACCGGACAAGGGTCGCAACTCGTCAACCCAGTGCGGATTGGGAAGAAAACGGCAGTCGAAGACCAGGTCGACGTCGCGCGGAATGCCGTTCGAGTAACCAAAGGAGACGAGCGACACGCGCAACGAGTCCATGCTGTTGCGCTCGGTGAAGATCTCGACGATCCGCGACCGCAGCTGATTCGTGTTGATCGAACCGGTGTCGATGACCAAGTCGGCGGCGTCACGGATGGACTGGAGCTGGGCGCGCTCGCCGGCGATCGAGTCGGCGAGCGTCGGCGCCGGGAACGGGTGCCGGCGACGGTTGCCCTCGAAGCGGTGGATCAAGACGTCGTCGGGCGCGTCGAGGAACAGGATCTTCGCGTTCTCGTGCATGTGCTGGAGTTCTTTTTCAACGGCGAGCAAGGCGTCGGGCTGGACGCGTCCGGAACGACCAACGATGAAGGCGACGCCGGCGTAGTCCAGTGACCCCGCCGAGGCGAGTTCACCGACGCGAACGATCAACTCGAGCGGCAGGTTGTCAATGACGAACCATCCGAGGTCTTCGAGTGCGGCCGAGACCGTCGAGCGCCCGGCGCCCGACATACCCGTGACCAGCAGGACCTCACTCATCGCGCGCGCTCTCCTTTTCGGGCCGGGGTTGGCTGGGTGCCCGTAAGTGATCGTAGAGCCTCGTCGCGACGTCGCTCGGGAGCCACGCCAACGCCTCGAGTTCCTCAAGCGTCGCGTGGCGAAGCCCGTCGAGCGACCCGTACTGCACGAGCAGGCGGTTGCGTCGCGCCGGCCCGAGACCCTCAATCCCCTGAAGCGAGGAAGCGACCATCGACTTGCCGCGCTTGCTGCGGTGGAAAGTGATCGCGAAACGGTGCGCTTCGTCGCGGATGCGCTGGACCAGGTACAGACTCTCCGAGCCGCGTTCGAGAACGATCGGCACGTTGCTCGAGGGTCGGTACAGCAGCTCTTCACGTTTGGCGAGCGCCACCAGCTCAACCTGCCCGGCGAGTCCCGCACTCGCCGCAGCCTTCTGCGCGGCGTGCAACTGGGGCAGTCCCCCGTCAATGATGATCAAGTCGGGTCGGCGGAACTTCGTCAAGGTCTGCTCGTCGTTCCAGTAGTGAAGACGGCGACGAACCACCTCTTCCATGGCCGCCACGTCGTCGTTGCCGAGCACCTCTTTCACGTTGAAGTGCCGGTAATCGCTCTTCTTCGCGAGTCCGTCTTCGAAGACCACCATCGAACCGACGTAGTTGGTTCCCTGCAGATGACTCATGTCGAAGCACTCGACGCGGTAGGGCGGCTGGACGAGGTCGAGTGCGCTGCCCAGTTCCTGGAGTGCGCGTGAGCGCACGTTGTGGTCGCTCTGGCGACGAAGGGAGTCGCGTCCGATCACGGACTGCGCGTCGTTGGTCGCCAGTTCGAGCACCTTGCGACGCCGACCGCGCTGGGGGGCCACGACGTCGACCGATCTCGCTCGTTTCTCGGCGAGGTAGGCCCGAACGAGCGGCGTGGCGCTGGCCCGGTCGCCGACGACCACGATCGGTGGCACCGAGGGCGCGTCGGGGTAGAGGTCCGGCAGGACACCCTCGAGGATCTCCACGTCGCTCTCGTCCATGGAACGGTCGATGAGGTGCACGGTCCGTCCGATGATGCGTCCGTAGCGCACCCGAAAGCGCACGACCGCTGCTCGCCCGCCGTCGGTCGCGATCGCGACGACGTCGAGATTGGAGTGGTCGTCGAGCACCACGCTCTGTTCGCCGGCGGCCCTCTCGAGGGCCGACAGTGCGTCACGCGCCTTCGCGGCCGCCTCGTAGCGCTTCTGCGCCGAGGCCTCGTTCATCCGGTCCTCGAGCAGTCGGCGGAGTTGACGGACGTCACCTTCGAAGAACCGCACCCAAGCGGCCATCAGTTCGTGGTAGCCGTCGCGGTCGATCGCCCTCACGCACGGCCCCGAACACTTGCCGATGTCGAACAGCAGGCAGGGGCGTCCGATGCGTTCGTGGTAGTTGAACTTGTGCTTGGTGCACGACCGCAGCGGAAAGGCCATTATCAGTTCGTCGATCGTCGAGCGAAGGGCCCGCACGTTGACGAACGGACCGAAGTAGCGCACGCCCTTCTGATGCGCCGAGCGCGTCACGGTCGGCGCGGGAAAGTCGGCCCGCAGGTCGAGCGCGACGTAGGGGAAACTCTTGTCGTCCTTCAGGCGCATGTTGTAGCGCGGTTGGTTCTCCTTGATTAGCTCGTTTTCGAGGATTAACGCGTCCAGTTCACTCGGCGTGATGATCCACTCGACGCTCACGGCCTCGGCCATCAAAGCCTGAGTCTTCACGGTGAGCGCCTCGGTGCGTTGGAAGTAGTTGGCCAGTCGTTGAGCGAGCGATCGGGCCTTGCCCACGTAGACGATGGTGCCAGCCTCGTTGCGAAAGAGATAACAGCCGCTGAGACGGGGGATGCCCGAGGGCTTCGCCAGCACTACGCGCCGCCTCGAGTTCGCTCGAGTACCTCGCGCAACACCGTGCCCGTCGCGGTCTTCAACTTGGCGACCGCCTCGGGAGTCCCCTCGCCCACGACCAGTCCCCCTCGACGTCCGCCCTCTGGGCCGAGGTCGATGATCCAGTCGGCCGTCTTGATCACATCCAGATTGTGCTCGATGACGAGCACCGTGTTGCCCTGGTCGACGAGACGGTGCAGCACCGCCAACAAACGGTGCACGTCCTCGAAGTGCAGACCCGTGGTCGGTTCGTCGAGCACGTAGAACGTGTGGCCCGTCGGTCGGCGCGCCAACTCGGTCGCCAACTTCACCCGTTGTGCCTCACCGCCCGACAGTGTGGGCGCCGGCTGACCGAGACGCACGTACCCGAGTCCCACGTCAACGAGGCTCTGAATGTGACGCAGAATCGACGGTTGACGTTCGAAGAAGGTCACCGCCTCGGTGATGGGCATGTTGAGCACGTCGCTGATGGACTTGCCGCGATAGAGGATCTCGAGGGTCTCACGGTTGTAGCGAGCGCCGTCGCACACTTCACAGTTGACGTACACGTCGGGAAGGAAATGCATCTCGATCTTGATGGTTCCGTCTCCCGCGCAGGTCTCACAGCGCCCACCCTTCACGTTGAATGAGAAACGCCCCTGTTGGTACCCTCGGATCTTGGACTCCTGGGTCTCGGCGAAGAGCTTGCGGATCTTGTCAAAGACTCCCGTATACGTGGCCGGGTTTGACCTGGGCGTTCGACCGATCGGTTGCTGATTGACCGCCACTACCTTGTCGATGTTTTCGAGTCCGGTGATCGTGTCGTGCGCGGCAACGGTCGTCTTGGCGCCGTTGATCTGGCGCTCGAGCGAACTGAGCAAGATGGCGTTGATCAGCGTGGACTTTCCGGAACCCGACACACCGGTCACCGCGACGAAGTCGCCCAAGGGCACCTGAACGGTGACGTTCTGGAGGTTGTTGGCGCGAGCTCCCTTGATCGTGAGCTTCTTGCCGTCGCCCTTTCGCCGCGTCGAGGGCACCTCGATCCGACGCTGGCCCGAGAGGTACAGACCCGTCAGCGACTCCTTGTTCTCGAGTAGTTCTTTGTAACTTCCGGCGTGCACCACGCGGCCGCCGAACTCCCCCGCGCCCGGGCCGATATCGACGATGAAGTCGGCCAGTCGGATGGTCTCCTCGTCGTGTTCGACCACGATCACCGAGTTGCCGAGGTCGCGCAGTCGCTCCAGGGTCGCGATCAGACGACGGTTGTCGCGCTGGTGTAGTCCAATGGACGGTTCGTCGAGCACGTAGAGGACCCCGACCAAATAGCTCCCAATCTGGCTCGCCAGTCGGATCCGCTGCGCCTCGCCGCCCGAAAGGCTCGCCGAGGCGCGACTGAGAGTGAGATAGTCAAGACCAACGTCCATGAGGAAGTTGAGTCGTTCGACGATCTCCTTGACGACCTGTCGTGCGATGGTCTCTTCGCGCTTGGTCAGTTTCAGCTTGCGAAAGAAGTCGATCGTCTCGTCGATCGTCATGGCGTTCACCTGGGCGATGTTGTGATCGTAGATACGCACGGCCAGAACCTCGGGCTTGAGACGCTGGCCCGCGCACGCCGTGCACTCGACCTCACGCATGTACTGCTCGGCCTGCTCGCGCGACCAGTCACCGTCGGCGTCGCTGCGTTTCCGCTCGAGCCAGTCGACGATGCCGTTGTAGGTCGTGTCGTAAGTGCGGACCTTGCCGTAACGGTTGCGGTACTTCACGGGCACCGACCGCTGTTCGACGCCGTAGAGGACGAGCTTTCGGTCCTTCGCCTTCAATTTCTTCCACGGCGTGTCGACGCTGAACACCCCGAGTTTGGCGATGCCCTCGATCAGGCGCACGAAGTACTTGAAACGCTGTCCGGCCCATGGCGCCAGTGCGCCGTCGGCGAGCGAAAGGGTGTCGTCGGGAACGACCAGCTGGGGGTCGACCTCGAACCGGGTGCCGAGCCCCGTACAAATCGCGCACGCACCGTAGGGAGAGTTGAAGGAGAAATCGCGCGGCGCCATCTCGGTAAAACTGATCCCGCAGTCACCGCACGCCAGTTTCTCCGAGAATTGCACCAACTCGTCCTCTTCGAGGAAGAGGAACGAGACGAGTCCCTTGGTCAGTTTCAGCGCCGCCTCGACCGACTCGGTGAGTCGTTGACGGTTCGACGCCTTCACGGTCAGTCGGTCGAGTACCACGTCGATGGTGTGCTGTTCGTAGCGCGCGAGGTTCAGTTCGTCGCGATCGGCGAGTTCAAGTACGACGCCGTCGACGCGCACGCGCGAAAA
>JADGOK010000069.1 GCA_017882985.1 Acidimicrobiales bacterium | reverse complement strand
TTCGCTGAGGCCCAGATACTTCAGGCCCTCGACGTTGACTACATCGACGAGTCCGAGGTCTTGACGCCGGCGGACGAAGAGAACCACATCGACAAGTGGGGCTTCACGGTTCCCTTTGTCTGCGGCGCGACCAATCTCGGCGAGGCATTGCGACGCATCGGCGAAGGCGCGTGTCTCATCCGCTCCAAGGGTGAGGCCGGCACGGGCAACGTCGTCGAAGCCGTACGGCACCTGCGCACGATCAACGCCCAGATGCGTCGTCTGCACAGCGCGGACACCGCCGAACTCTTCGCGCTGGCGAAGGACCTCCAGGCTCCGCTGGCCCTCGTGCAAGAGGTCGCGTCAACCGGCAAGTTGCCGGTGCCACTGTTTTGCGCCGGTGGGATCTCGACGCCCGCGGACGCCGCACTCGTCCTCCAGCTCGGTGCCGAGGCCGTCTTCGTGGGATCGGGCATCTTCAAGAGCACCGAACCCGAACGCATGGCGCGCGCGATCGTCGAGGCGACGACGCACTTCGATGACCCGAGCGTCGTTGCCAAGGTGTCCACCGGGCTCGGTGCCGCCATGGCCGGCCTCGAGACCGCGACGCTGGAGACGCGGCTCGCTGAGCGCGGTTGGTAGTGCCGCGCGTTGGCGTGCTCGCCCTGCAGGGCGACGTCCGTGAACACGTGGCCATGCTCGAAGGGATCGGCTGTGAGGTCGTGCGCGTGCGTCACGCCGAAGAGCTGGACGACCTTGCGGCGCTCGTGCTGCCCGGGGGAGAGTCGACGACCATCGCGCGTCTCTTGACGACGTCCAACATCAAGGAGCCGCTCGCGAGCAAGATCGCCGACGGTTTGAGCGTACTCGGCACGTGCGCGGGTCTCATCTTGTTGAGTAGCGAGGTCCTCGACGGACGCGACGACCAGTGGAGTTACGGCGCGATCGATGTGGCGGTACGTCGCAACGGCTACGGCCGACAGATCGCGAGCTTCGAAACCCCCATTGACGTGAAGGACGTGGGAACCGTGCCCGGGGTCTTTATCCGCGCCCCCAAGATCGAAACCTGGTCGAGTGCCGTTGAGGTGCTCGCGACCCACGACCACGGCGACGGCGAGCACCCGGTACTCGTGCGTCAGGCCAACGTGTGGGGCTGCTCATTCCACCCCGAGCTGACGATTGACGATCGCGTGCACCGACTCTTCGTGGAGTCGATCTAATTTGCCGATAGCATTGCTACGCCCTAGGGGGCAGGAGGAACCATGTCCGGCCATTCAAAGTGGGCAACGACCAAACACCGTAAAGGTGCCAAGGACAGTGCCCGCGCCAAAGTCTTCGCCAAGCTCATCCGCCAGGTCGAGGTCGCCGCGCGCGAGGGTGGCGGCGACGCCACGACCAACGCCAGTCTGCGCACGATGTTCCAAAAGGCCCGCGAGTCCTCGGTCCCCATCGACACGATCGAACGGGCCATCAAGCGTGGCACCGGTGAACTCGAGGGCGTGCGGTACGAGCCGGTGAGCTACGAGGGCTACGCGCCCGGCGGCATCGCGGTCATCATCGAAACGCTCACGGACAACCGCAACCGTACGAGTGCCGAGATCAAGCATCTCCTCGCGAAAAACGGCGGTTCCATCGCCGAACCGGGTGCGGTGTCCTGGCAGTTCGACCGCAAGGGCATTGTCGAGATCCAAGGACCGATTGACGAAGATCAACTGCTCGAGTGGGTCTTGGAGGCGGGGGGCGAGAACTTCACCGTCAACGGCTCGACCGCCACGGTGATCACTGAGCCGCACGACCTCGGGCTCGTTCGTGACGCACTCGCCGACTTCGGCGTCAAGGTGCTGAGCGCCGAATTGACCCTCGTCGCCCAGAACGTCATCGAGGTCAGCGACGAGAGCGACGCCAAGAAGGTTCTGCGACTGATGGACGCGATCGACGACCACGACGACGTCCAGAACGTGTACGCGAATTTTGACATCCCCGACGAGATAATGGCCGCCTTCGAGGGCTAAACCCGTGGTTGGGTGGTAGCGAAGGATAGTATCGAACGTATGTTCGTACTCGGCATCGACCCCGGACTCACGCGCTGCGGCTTCGGACTCGTCGAAGGTTCCTTCGAGGGTGTCGAATCCTTCCATGCACTGCGCGCCGGCGTCGTGGAGACCGATCCCCAAGTGCCCGTTGAGACCCGACTCGGTCAACTGCTCGTCGAACTGCGCGACCTGATCAGTGAGACTCGACCGGACGCGGTGGTGGTCGAGCGGGTCTTCTACCAGCGAAACGCCAAGACCGCGATTCCGGTGGCCCAGGCGAGTGGCGTCGCGGTTGCTCTGGCGGGAGCGATTGGCCTGCCGGTGCGCCAGTTCACCGCCCAGGAAGTGAAGTTGGCCGTCACGGGTTACGGCGCGGCGAGCAAGATCCAGGTGCAGGGCATGGTCGCTCGGTTGTGTGGACTCGCGGAGATCCCAAAACCGCCCGATGCCGCGGACGCACTCGCTCTCGCCATCACCTACTTCATGACCACCCGAATGGAACGGCGCTACCCAGCGGTGAGTCCGGCGTGATCGGCTGGCTCGCCGGACGGGCTCTGTTTCGCCAGGCCAATGACGCGGTCGTGGTGGACGTCGCGGGCGTGGGCTACGAAGTCCACGTCGCGTCCTCTGACGACGTGGCCCTCGGTGAGCCGATCGAGCTCTTCGTCTACACGGTGGTGCGAGCGGACGCCATCATCCTCTTCGGATTCGAAACGTTCGAGGACCGCGCGTTCTTCGAACTCTTACTCGTGACGCCGGGTGTTGGCCCCTCCACGGCGCTGGGGGCGCTGCGAACGATGTCGGTGAACGAACTCGCGATGGCGATCGAGAACGACGACGCCAAACGCATCGCCCAGATCCCCGGCATCGGACCCAAGACCGCGAGTCGCATCGTCCTCGAACTAAAGGGCAAGGTTATGGTGAGCGGCACGGTGGTTGAAGGATTTCGCGGACCCTTGCGCTCGAGCGCCATCGAAGATGCTCTTCGCGGACTGGGCTACAGCGCGCAGGAGATTCGAGGCGCGCTCGCCGACGTGGAGCTGCCCGACGACGAGTCGACGGCGTTACGCGAAGCCCTGCACCTCTTGAGGCGCCAATGAGCCGGCGCGACATCGACCTCGACCAGCTCACCGCCAGCGTTGTCGCACCGGTCGCGGACGAGCAAGAACGGCGCGCCGAGGTCTCACTGCGTCCGAGTAGCCTCAGCGAATTCGTCGGCCAGGGCGAGCTGGTCGGCCACCTCGCGATCGTGTTAGGGGCAGCGAAGGCGCGCGGCCAAGTGGCCGATCATCTCTTGTTCGCCGGGCCGCCCGGTCTCGGCAAGACCTCACTCGCGAGCATCGTCGCTGCGGAGATGGGCTCGGGTCTGCGCATCACCTCGGGTCCGGTGCTGTCACGCCCCGGCGACCTCGCGGCGCTGCTGACCGACCTCCAAGACGGCGACGTCTTGTTCATTGACGAGATCCACCGACTCAGTCGTGCGGTCGAAGAAGTGCTGTATCCCGCGATGGAGGACCGCCGGCTCGACGTGATGATTGGTCGAGGGCCGTCCGCCCGGTCGATCCGACTCGACTTGCCGAACTTCACGTTGGTGGGCGCGACCACGCGGACCGGTCTCGTGGCGGCGCCGTTGCGGGACCGTTTCGGTTTTGTTGGCCAACTCGATCTCTACGATCCTCAGGAGCTGACGATCATCGTGACCCGATCGGCGCAACTCCTCGACGTGCGACTGGCCGACCAGGCGGCGTCGATCATCGCTCGTCGCAGCCGCGGCACGCCACGCATCGCTAATCGCCTGCTGCGCCGCGTCCGTGACGTGGCAGCGGTGCGCGGGCACGCGATCGTCAATGACGAGGTGGCGACGATGGCGCTTGACCTCTTCGGGGTCGACGAGTACGGTCTGGACAAGATCGACCGCAGGATCCTCGGGCTGCTGTGCGAGCAGTTCGCGAGCCAGCCGGTGGGTCTGACCACCCTGGCGCACGCGTGCGGCGAAGAGCCCTCGACGATCGAAGACGCGTACGAGCCGTTCCTCTTGCGTGAGGGACTCTTGATTCGCACGCCACGTGGACGTGTCGCTACCGAACGGGCCTTCGCCCATCTGGGACTTCAGCCACGCGGTGGGGGGCTGGTCTAGGGAGAAGCTCCCGAGCGACTAGGGTTTCTTTGTCTATTCACGGAGGATTCCCATAATGATCGCAGCAACAAAGGCAGCCTCCCACGGCTTTTCTTCCTACATAATTTTCATCTACGTGCTGGTCATAGGGGCCTTCTATTACTTCTACTTGCGGCCTCGGAACATGAAGCAGAAGGCCGCTCGTTCAGAAGCACGAAAGGTCGAAGTCGGGGAGCGCGCCCAGACCATCGGCGGCTTTGTGGGCACGGTCGTGAAGAGCGGGAGCGACTTCATCACTCTTCGTACCGACGGTGGGGTCGAACTGGACTTCGTTCCCAGCGCCATCGCGCGTCGATTTGACCCCGTAGTTCACGAATCCACTGACGACGACGCCGGGACCCAAGAAGGCGACAAGTAACAATGGCTTCACCAGTTGGATCACGACGGTCAATGATCGTCAGTCTCGCGTTGACCGTCGTCATCTCCTTTGGCGCACTGATCGCGACGTTCTCACTTGGTTGGAGCCCGAAACTAGGTCTGGACCTCGCCGGTGGTCTCTCCGTCGTCTACAAGCCCGCCACGCCCACGTCAACGGCCAACCTCCAAGAGGTGGTGACGATCCTCAGTAACCGGGTGAACGGTCTCGGTGTTTCCGGTGCCCAGGTCAATCTGCAGGGCAAGAATGTCGTGGTCAGTGTTCCCGGCGTACAGAACGCCCGCCAGATTCTCGCGACCATCGGCCAGACCGCGCAGTTGCTTTTTCGGCCGGTGTTGTGCCAATCCTCGATTGCGTCGACGAAGGCCAAGACGGTCACGACGCTCCCCGCGTGCGGGGCCGGTTACCTCATGACGGCGGCCAATCTCGCGGTCAACACCAGCACCGGATCGCCCACCAACAACATCCCGCTCGACCCCCAGTTCGCCTCGATCCAGTCAACGGCGCCCAAGCTGGACAATCCCCAGCAGGAAGTCCTGTTGCCCGGCCTGGGCAACAACTCAACGCGCTACGTGCTCGGCAAGTCGCAACTGACCGGCCATTCGATCAAGAAGGCGCTCGCTCAACAGGATCAGGTGGGCGCGTGGGTCGTCAACTACACCCTGACCGGTTCGGGCAGCCCGCTTTGGGATCAGGTGGCCCAACGCAACTTCCACGCGGAGCTCGCCATTGAACTTGACGGTGTCGTCCAGTCCGCACCACTGATCCAACCCCAGCAGGCGACGTTCACGTCGTTCGCGGGCCAGGGTCAGATCTCGGGCTCGTTCACCGAGGCGTCGGCGAAGAATCTCGCTCTCGCGATGCAGTTCGGTTCGCTGCCGGTGCGGCTCGTGGCGCTCACGACCCAGACCGTCTCGCCAACACTCGGCCACAGCGCCCTCGTGGCCGGTCTCGGTGCCGGTCTCGTCGGACTCGGACTCGTGCTGCTGTACACCATCCTCTACTACCGAGCGCTCGGTCTGGTCATCGTGCTGGGCCTCGGCGTCACCGCCGCGCTGCTGTGGGCCATCATCTCGTCGCTGGGCCACACCGCGTTGGCGCCGAGTTTCAGCTTGGCTGGTGTCACCGGGATCATCGTCTCGATTGGCATCACCGTTGACAGCTACATCGTGTATTTCGAACGCTTAAAGGACGAGACCCGCGCCGGTCGATCGATTCGTACGTCGGTCGACCGAGGTTTTCGCTCGGCGTGGCGCACGGTGCTCGCGGCCGACACCGTCAGCCTGCTCGCCGCGTTGTTGCTCTACATCATCGCGGTGGGTGACGTGCGGGGCTTCGCGTTCTTCCTCGGCCTCTCGACCATTCTCGACGTCGCCATCACGTGGTACTTCACCCGTCCCCTCGTTATTCTG
>JADGOK010000068.1 GCA_017882985.1 Acidimicrobiales bacterium | reverse complement strand
TGGCATCATCCAGAACAGGGCTGGATCCCTCCGAACGTGTTTATTCCGCTCGCCGAACAGAGCGAACTCATCCTCGATCTGGGAGCGTTCGCGTTACATGAAGCCGTCACCGCCGCCAGCAGGTGGGAAGTACCACCCAATACGGCGCGGGCGCCCTACGTCACGGTCAACCTTTCGGCGCACCAGTTCCACAGTTCCGGGCTGATCTCGATGATTGAGGACGAACTGGCGGCGAGCGCACTCGCGCCGGAGCGACTCGTCATCGAGATCACCGAGACGGTGGCACTCTTGGACGCCACGGAAACCATGAACACCCTGTCCTACCTGCGCCAGATAGGCGTCGGCAGCGCCCTCGACGACTTCGGCACCGGGTATTCCTCACTCTCCTATCTCGCTCGACTCAATCCCATGATCATCAAGATTGATAAGTCGTTCGTGAGTCCGATCCACGAGAGCGAACAGAACAGCACTCTGCTCGAAGCGATCATCTCACTCGGCCAGAAACTCAATACGGTCGTCCTCGCCGAAGGGATCGAGGAGCGAGCGCAGCTCGAACGTCTTCGCCGCTTCGGTTGTCGACTCGGTCAAGGCTTCCTCTTCACGAGAGCAGTGCCCGAGAGCGAAGTGGCGTCACTCTTGCAAAAGGCGCCGGGAATCTGGTTGGAAGAGGACCTCCGCCCTTGGGCGCCTTCTTCTTAGAATCCAAGGTAGAACTCGCCCGTCGTCAGCATCGCGCCGGGACGTTACGCGCGTCGAAACGGCGCCGAGGGGCTCCCCGACAGCGGTGCGTGAACGCGATGTCTTCGAGTGACCCGGGATACGAGGC
This sequence comes from Acidimicrobiales bacterium, assembly GCA_017882985.1. GTDB lineage: Bacteria > Actinomycetota > Acidimicrobiia > Acidimicrobiales > RAAP-2 > RAAP-2. The sequence continues at coordinate 5,157 of JADGOK010000068.1, read as the reverse complement.
AGCGTGATCGCGATCCCCGCGGACTGGCGAGACTCAGTCGGGCGACGGCGAATCGGACACCGGGTCTCGTTCTTCGCCGGCGGCCGGACGTTCTGGCTCTCGAACGCCCGGTAAGAAGAGGACGACGACGCAGATGAGCCCCGAGACGAGACCGCCCACGAGAAACGATTCGCGAACACCGATACTCGTCGCCGCGACGCCACCGAGCAGGATCCCGAGAGGTCCGAGCGAGAACGCGAGCAGGTAGACGAGCGACGAGACGCGTCCCAACACGTCTCGGGGCACGAGCTCCTGCATCATCGCGACCCACAAGACGTCGCCGTAGATGATGAGTCCGACCTCGACCGCGCTCAACGCGGCAACGACGCCGACGTTCGGTGCGACCGTCATCGCCACGATGGCGAGCGACGACGCGGCGTACGCGGTCCACAACGCCGTCACGCGGAGGCGGGGAGAGCCCAGGCGCGCGACGACCACTGACGCCACGACGCCGGCGGCACCGCCAGCGGCGAACACCACGCCGAGGGACAACGCGCTGGCGTGCAGCACGTTGCGTACGAGCAGTGGCAACAAGACGCCCAAGGGCGCCATGCCGAAGAAATTCGCGAGGGCCGCTCCGAGCAGCGACGCCGACAGCCACCGATGACTGCGAACGTAACCAATTCCTTCCCTCGCCTCGGCGAACGCGGTGCCGTGAACTCGTTCACGCGTGGTCCGCGTCCGCACCGCCAGGAGGCACATCGCTGAAACGACGAAACTGAGTGCGTCGATGCCGAAGGACCAGGCGTAGCCAATCGCTGCGACGACCAGCCCACCGAGGGCCGGGCCGATGAGTCCCTGCGCCAGTTGGCCACTCATCTCGCTGAGGGCGTTGCCCTGTACGAGGAGGTGATCGTCGAGCAGCTCGGGCATGATCGCCATCGACGCCGGGCCGAAGAAGGCGTCCGCCGCGCCAAAGACCACCGACATCACGATCAACTCCCAAAGACGCAGTTCACCTCGGGCGATGAGCAACGCGACGACGCCCACGGCTGCTCCGCGCACCACGTCCGAGACCAGCATCGCGAGACGTCGTGACACCCTGTCGACGACGACACCGCCCAGCAGCGCGAAGACGACCGAAGGGACAGCGCGCGCCGCCAGAACGTACGCCAGATCGACCGGACTCTTTCCAATACGAAGCGCGGTCAGTGCCAAGGCGATCGTGAAGACGCCGTCACCAAGTGACGAGATGCTCTGTCCGGACCACAGCAACGCGAAGTCGCGTGTCTTGAGTGCCCCGAAGGTGTCACGGCGGGTCGTCGGGGAGGACATAGTCTCCGATTCTTCCACGACCGCCCTTGCGGGGCGCGAACGCGAGCGTCAGCGCTTCGACGCGTGGCCCTAGTCGGTGTCGCCGCCCGAGACGTCCGAGACCTTCTGCTTGCCCGCGGACACGAACGGCATCATGTCGCGAAGCTTCTTGCCAATGTCCTCGATCGGGTGCTTCTTGCCCGCGTCGCGCAGCTCGCGGTAGCGCGGACGTCCGATCTCGTTCTCGAGCACCCACTCGGCGGCGAACGTGCCGTCCTGGATCTCGGTGAGGACCTTCTTCATCTCGGCCTTGACCGACTCGTTGATGATGCGCGGTCCCCTCGTGAGGTCGCCGTACTCGGCGGTGTCCGAGACGGAAAAGCGCATGCCGGTGATGCCCTCTTCGTACATCAGGTCGACGATGAGCTTCAGTTCGTGCAGGCATTCGAAGTACGCGCTCTCGGGCTGGTAGCCCGCCTCGACGAGGGTCTCGTAGCCGGCGCGAACCAACGCCGACACCCCACCGCAGAGAACGGCCTGCTCGCCGAAGAGGTCCGTCTCGGTCTCTTCGGTGAACGTCGTCTCGAGCACGCCGGCGCGCGTCGCGCCGATGCCGTGCGCGTAGGCGAGTGCAATGTCGTGGGCGTGACCGGTGGCGTCCTGGTGCACGGCGATCAGCGCCGGCACGCCGCCGCCTTCGAGGAAGGTGCGCCGCACCAGGTGCCCCGGGCCCTTGGGCGCGACCATCGCGACGTCGACGTCGGTGGGCGGCTTAATGAGATCGAAGCGGATGTTGAAACCGTGCGCGAAGAGCAGGCACTTGCCGGGCGTGAGGTGCGGAGCGATCTCGAGGTCGTAGATGCGCTTCTGCTCGGTGTCGGGCAAGAGCACCATAATGACGTCGGCTTCGGCCGCCGCGTCGGCGATGCCGAGCACGCGCAGACCGGCGTCCTCGGCCTTCAAGACCGATGACGACTCGGGACGCAGTCCCACGCGGACGTCGTAGCCACTCTCGTGCAAGTTGAGCGCGTGCGCGTGGCCCTGTGAGCCGTAGCCCAGAATGGCGATCTTCTTCGACTTCAAGAGCTCGGGCTTGGCGTCCTTTTCGTAGTACATGGTCGTCATCGGTCGTAACTTTCTGCTTGGTGAACGGGGTTGCGGGTGAAGCGAAACGTGGTTACTGCGGCGCGGCCTCACCGAGTCTAGGGAGTGCCACGCGACCGGTCCGGTGGAGCTCGACATCTGAAAAGGATTCGAGGGCCCGCTCCAGTTGGTCACACGAGGCGGGCGTGCCCGCGAGCATCACCGTGACCGCGCCCGGGTCGACGTCGACGATCGCCGCACCGGCGTTGGCCAACGTGTCGAGCAGGGACGTGCGATTGGCGGTGTTGGTCTGAATCGTCGCGAGCAGGAGTTCGCGCTCTACCGCGTCGGCCGGTGCCAGGTCGGTAATGGCGACGACGTTGACGAGCTTGTCCAACTGGCCGACGATCTGCTCCAGGGGGGCCGACTCGGCGTCGACGACGATCGTGACGCGTGAAAAGCGTGCGTGACTCTCGGCCGGCGCGACCGCGAGGGAGTAGATGTTGAATCCCCGTCTCGCGAACAGTCCGGCGATGCGCGCCAGCACGCCCGCCTTGTTCTCCACGAGTACCGAAAGGATGTGGTGGCGCACCGGCGTGCGCGACGTCGTGCCGAGGAAGGGTTCGGGACTCATCGCGCACGCCCCTGCTGGCTCGGGTGCACGATGATGTCGTCGTTGCTCGCGCCCGAGGCGACCATCGGGAAGACCTTCTCGGAAGAATCGGTGCGAAAATCGATCACGACCGGCACGTCATTGATCTTGTTCGCCTCGTCGATCACGTCGTCCATCTCCTTCAGGTTGGTGGCGCGCAGTCCGACGCATCCCATCGCCTCGGCCCACTTCACGTAGTCGGGCAGGTCCGCCGAGAGGTAGACCTCGCTGTAGCGCTCCTCGTAGAACATCTCCTGCCACTGGCGCACCATGCCGAGATACGCGTTGTTGAGGATCGCCACCTTGATGGGGATCCCCTCGGCGCGCGCCGTCACGAGTTCCTGCGCCGTCATCTGGAAGCAGCCGTCGCCGTCGATGCACCACACGGTGCGGTCCGGTCGGCCGACCTTCGCGCCGATCGCCGCCGGGACGCCAAAGCCCATGGTGCCCGCGCCGCCCGAGTTGATCCACGTGCGCGGCTCCTCGAAGTCCCAGAACTGCGCGGCCCACATCTGGTGCTGGCCGACACCCGAGGTGACGATCGTGCCCGGTTCGGCCTTCTCGGCGATCGAGGCGATGACGTGCTGGGGTCGCAGCGGACCTTCGAGCGTCGGCTCGTCGTAGACGAGCGGGTAGGTCTCCTGCCACGAACGGATCTCGCGCCACCAGGCGTCCATCGACGCGGGTGTGGCGCCCTGTGCGTCCAGGGCTCGCAGTGCCGCGCCGACGTTGCTCTGCAACGCGACGTCGGCGTGGCGAACTTTGTTGAACTCCGCGCGGTCGATGTCGACGTGGATGACCTTCGCTCCGGCAGCGAACGCAGAGATCTTGCCGGTCACCCGGTCGTCGAAGCGCGCGCCGAGCGAGATCAGCAGGTCCGCGCGTTGCAGCGCCGTGACCGCGGTGTACACGCCGTGCATGCCGGGCATGCCGAGGTGCTGCTCGTGTGAGTCGGGGAACGCGCCGCGCGCCATCAAGGTCGTGACGACCGGCATGCCGGTGCGTTCGGCGAAGGCGAGCAGCTCGTTCGTCGCGTTGGACTTGAGCGTGCCGCCACCGACGTAGAGGACGGGTCGTTCGGACTCGGCGATCAGCTGCACGGCCCGGTCGACGGCGTCCTCGTCCAGGGCGATCTCGGGACGGTAGCCCGGCAGGTCGTACTCCTCGATCGTCGAGGGGTACCACCAGTCCATCATCGACTGGGTGACGTCCTTGGGCACGTCGATCAAGACTGGTCCGGGGCGGCCGGTCGTGGCGAGGTGGAAGGCGGCCGCCACCGCGCGAGGGATCTCCTGGGCGGATTGCACGAGGAAGTTGTGCTTGGTGATGCCCATCGTGATGCCGGTGATGTCGCACTCTTGGAAGGCGTCGGTGCCGATGGATCCGGTCGCCACCTGGCCGGTGATCACGACGAGCGGCGTCGAGTCCATGTGGGCGTTGCCGATGGGCGTCACGATGTTGGTCGCGCCGGGACCACTGGTGACCATGGCGACGCCGGCACGACCGGTCGCCATCGCGTAGCCCTCGGCCATGTGACCGGCGCCCTGTTCGTGGCGTACGAGTATGTGGCGGATCGACGAATCGAGCAAGGGGTCATAGACCGGCAGGATCGCGCCGCCGGGCAGGCCGAACACACTGTCGACGCCCTGCTGCTCCAAACTCTTAATCAGTGCTTCGGCTCCGGTGAGTTGCACGGTGTTCCTTTGTTCTCCTATAAGCAAAAAGGCCTCCCATCTTGGGAGGCCTCCGGTGTGCGTGTACGCGTGACTACCGGCGGCTAGCGCCTACTACTACCAGAATCACGTTACGGGACGTCACGGTTCTATCCTGACACAGGTTGAGCGCTCACACAAGTGCCCTACCGCGACGTCACCGCCCCGGTCTCGGCGCCCTGGACGAGTCGGGCGAACTTCTCGAGCACGCCGGTCGTGTAGCGAGGTACGAACGCAGCGACGCGCTGGGCGCGCTCGTCGAGCTCGGCGGGGTCCACCATCAGGTTGATGGAGTTGGTCGTCACGTCGATCTCGATTCGGTCGCCGTCGGCGACGAGTCCGATCGGACCGCCGTCGAGCGCCTCGGGCGCCACGTGACCGACGCAGAACCCGTGCGTGCCACCGCTGAATCGTCCG
>JADGOK010000067.1 GCA_017882985.1 Acidimicrobiales bacterium | reverse complement strand
CGCCAGTGGCGTTCGTCGCCTTTCGCAGTGCTTCGACCTGATCGACGGGAATGCCCTTGTCGAGGTCGCCGTAGAAACCCGTCCAGGGGCACTGCAGCGACGGCGCGAGATCGAGTAGCGATTCGAGTCCGAAGCGACCCGTCGCGACGCCTCCGCCGTAGTAACTGGCGGCGGCGCCGACGATACCGAGGGTCGCCGCGAAGAACGCGACCGAACCGCCCATGCAGTAGCCGACGACGCCAATGGACGCGCAGGGGAATCCCGCCTCGCGCAGGAACTCGCTCGTCGCGACGAGGTCCTCGTAGAGCCCCTCGTAGCTGAGTGTGCTGAGCGACGTCATGGCTGAGGGGAAGTCGTCGTAGGGGACTTCGGGCGAGCCGGTGCGGTGAAAGAGCTCGGGCGCGACGGCGTAATAACCCTCGCGGGCGAACATCTCGACGAGTGAGCGGATGTGGTCGTTCACGCCAAAGGCCTCTTGGAGGACGATCAACGCGCGCGGAGCGTTCGGGTCGCCCGCGACCTGCACCGCCACGGCGTCATTGAGTACGTGGCGGGCGATCATTCGAACGTCGGTCCCGCGGTGCGGGTGCGCTTGATCTCGTAGAAGCCGGGCGTGCTCGCGACGGCGAGGACGCCGTCGAAGAGTTTGCCAGCCGCTTCGCCCCTCGGTGCCGGCGTGACGACGGGACCGAAGAACGCCACGCCACCGACGTGCATCACGGGAGTGCCCACATCGTCGCCGACCGGGTCCATTCCTCGATGGTGGCTGGCGCGAAGGGCCTCGTCGTACTCGCTCGACTCGGCCGCCCGCGCGAGATCCTCGGCGAGTCCGACGTCGACGAGCGACCTCGCGATCACGGCCGCGAGGTCCGTAGTGGCCTGCACGTGCAGGTGGTGGCCCATGGCCGAGTAGAGCGGTTCGACGACCTTGGCACCGTGACGCCCTTCGGCGGCGATGAGAACGCGCACCGGCCCCCAGGACGTCTTCAAGAACTCGACGTACTCGGCGGACAGGTCCCGGCCCTCGTTCAACACGGCCAGGCTCATGACGTGAAAGTGCACGTTCAGGTCACGGACCTCCGCGGCGTGCAGCAGCCATCGCGAGGTCACCCACGCCCACGGGCAGAGGGGATCGACCCAGATATCAACTTGTTCTGTCATCAACCACCCCTTCAGAGAGCTCCGTACGCACCTAACACGGTAATGACCGCGTTGGTGACCCCAACCGCCGTTGGCAGGTCGAGCATCTCGTCAATGCCGTGCGCGTTCGAATCGGGTCCGAGCACCCCCGTGGCGACGAATTGCACGGCGGGGTAGCGCTTGCCCAACGAAGCGAGGAACGGGATGGACCCTCCTTCGCCGCAGAATGCCGGCGCCTGACCGAAGGCGTCAATCGAGGCCGCGTGCAACGCACTCTCGAGCCAGGGCGCGAGGGCGGGTGATACCCAGCCGTCAGCCCAGTGCATCGCCAGGGTCACCTCAGCCGACGAAGGAACATCCGTCGTGAGCACTTGGGCGACCGCACGCGAGGCGCCTTCGGCGTCAACTGACGGTGGTAGTCGAAACGAGAGGACCGCGGTCGTCGACGCACGCAGTACGTTCCCGGCGATCGCGGGTTCGGGAATACCGCCCATGCCGACGATCGACAACGTGGGATTCCAGTTACGACGAAGTATCTGATCGGCCGGCGACGTCCCCATCAGCTCAACGCCCGCGACAATGGGCAGATCACGCGCGATCACGTCGCCGAACTCGTCGGCGACGTCCTGAGCGGCGCGAAGGTGGTCGTCGGGAATCTTGGGCTGCATCTCACCGATCAGCACGTCGCCGGTCGCCGAATCCTCCACGCGCTCGAGCAGTTGGCGAAGTACCCGAAACGACGAGGGCACGACACCACTGGCCGAGCCGCTGTGCTGTCCACGTTCGAGCACCCGAACGGTCAACTCCACGTTGAGCAGTCCGCGCAGTGACGTCGTTACCCAGAGTCGGTCGTAAGTGAGAGCGCCAGAATCGAGACAGATCATCAGTTCGACGTTGCCCAGATGCTCCGCGAGTAGGTCCAGGTACGCCTCGAGGTCGGGGCTGCCGCTCTCCTCGCTCGCCTCGATTAGAACCACGCAGCGGCTGTGGGGGATATCGCTCGCCTCCATCGCCTCGATCGCGAGCAGCGCGCTGAAGGTCGAGTAGCCGTCATCAGCGATGCCACGAGCGAAGACCCGGTCGCCGCGTCGAACGGGAATGAAGGGATCGAGCCCGTCGGACCAGTCGCCGAGCGGCGGTTGCTTGTCGAGGTGACCGTAGAGCACGGCGGTGCCGCTACCCGGCGTCGTCGCCTCGACCGTCACGCACAGCACCGGTGTTCGGTTCTCAAGTCGGTGGACGACCACGTCAAATGACTGGAGTCGTCGCGCCCGCGACCAGTTCGCTAAGAGCTCAATCGCGGCGTCGAGATGACCGTGCTTGGCCCACTGCGCGTCGAACATCGGTGAAAGACAGGGAATCGAGGCGAACTCGGTCAGCGTCTCGAGGGCGTCGCGTTCGAAATCACTGAGCGAGAGGGCGGGCATGGCAGCGAGATTAGTTGGTGGCTCGGTGCAGGTGCACGGTCTGCCAGCAGTACCACGCGAGTGCCGATCGCACCCCGACGAAGCGATCACCAGCGACGCGAAGGTCCTTCTCGCTGATCATCTCGTCCAGTCCGTGGGCGATGGTCCAGCCGTTGCGAACGCCGAAATCTCCCGCGGGCCAAACGTCGACGCGCGCGAGCGTGCTCATGAGGTACATCTGGGCCGTCCAGGGACCGATGCCGCGCACGGTGGTGATTTCGCGCACTACCTCGGCGTCACTCATGTACCCGTGGCGCGACAACTGCACGCGACCGGCGCGCACGTCCTGGGCGAGATCGACCATCGCCTGGGCCTTGGTGCGCGTGAGCCCCGCGGTCTTCAGTTGCTGCGCGCCGACGTCGAGTACCGCGTCGACGCTCACGTCGCCCGAACAGAGTTCGATGACGCGTGCGTGAATGGTCTCCGCCGCTCGGGTGGCGAGCAGTTGGAAGGTGATCGACCTCGCGAGCGAACCGAAGCGCCGGTCGACGGGCACCCCTCGACGCGAGGGCGGATTGCCGCAGGCCGTGATGACGGATCGAAAGGCGGGATCGCGGCGGCGAATGAGGGCCGCGACGTCGGCGGGCGTTGTTCGTGTCGGCACGCTCTGACTATGACAGAGATTGTAGGTCGCGGTTGTAGACACCGTCGGGCACGTTGACCGCGTTGCGAACGACGTCGGTCAAGAGCGCGTGGGTCGCGCGTACCGGGGCTGCGGGAAAGCCAAATCGCCGTCGCACCAGTACGACGCGTCGCTTGGCGATGTTCTCGATATGGACGGCGACGAACTGGTCGCGAAGGTGCTTGGAGAGCATGGTGGCGGGAAGAATTGTTGGTCCGTGACCGTCAAAGGTCAGTGAGGCGATGGTGCGTAGTCCGTCCATCTCGATGAGTGGACGCAGTTCGACCCCCTGGGCGCGGCTCGCGTCGTCGATCTCTCTGCGAATCGGCGTGCCGCGCAGCGGCAACATCAACTCGTACTGGGCGAGGGTCTCGAACGTGACCGATCCCTTCGTCTGGGCGAGTGGATGATGCTTGTCGACGATCAGCACGAGGTCCTCTTTGAACAGATCAACCTCCTGAAGTTCCGGCGCGATGACCGGCCACGCCAGTACCGCGATGTCTAACTGTCCGTTCACGACCTGAGGTTCGAGCGCGGAGTTCGATCCTTCGATAATGCGCAGCGCCACGTGGGGGTAGGTGGCTCGTTGCGCCTCGAGTAACAGCGGCACGATCCACCGGCCCGCCGTGCCGATCATGCCGAGCGACACCTGACCGCGGATGTCGGCATTGAGCTCTGAAACATCAGCGGCGATGGCGCCGAGCTCGCTCAGAATGCGCCGCGCCCGCAGGACCACGATCTCACCGGACTCGGTCACCACGCCGTTGGCTCGATCGATCAACTCCGTACCGAGTTCCGCCTCCAGACGAGCGATACGGTTCGAGATGTTGGACTGGACCGTTCCGAGCACGTCGGCGGCGCTGGAGAAGGTTCCGTGGTCGGCAATACCAATCAGGGCCTCAAGTTGTCGGATTTCCATCCTATCTATTATACAGATGAGAAGTATCATCGTAATCTTGTTGATTGATAGCCGAACTACCTGCATAATGGGTGTCGCCGGTTCTACTCGATACCCCCCTTTTGGGTAGAGCAAAGGTTTTGCAAAAGGGCCAACCACCCCCCCGGTTGGCCCTTTTGTGTTTTTCTGGTTGTTAGCGTGATGACCATGAGACCGACCCTTTCGCCGCGCGCACGGGTTGCGTGCGTGGGCGTAGGGGTCGTGAACTGGCTCTCCCGGGTGAGCGGTCGTGGCAGCGGTACGGTCGCGGGCGGGCGGGTCGGCCTGGCTCTCTGCCCTGATCTGCTCGGACAACTCGCCAAGGACCGCATCGTGCTCTTGGTGAGCGGCACCAACGGCAAGACGACCACCAGCGCCATGATGGCCACCGGCTGGGGGGGTGACGTCACCGCCAACGCCACGGGGGCGAATATGGCGCCTGGCCACGTGGCCGCACTCGTTCGCTCCCACCATCCCCGCGTCGTGCTCGAAGTCGACGAGGCGTGGCTGCCCGACGTCGTTCGTTCGACCAGACCCGCCGTGGTGGTCCTCTTGAACCTGTCGCGAGATCAGCTCGACCGCGCGAGCGAAGTCCGCCAACTGGCCGAGCGCTGGCGCCAGTGCTTTAGCGACGATCAGAACGAGAACCTCGTCGTCGTCGCGAACGCCAACGATCCGATGGTCGTCTTCGCCGCCTCCGGTGCTCAACGGGTCCGATGGTGCGACGTGCCCACGCCGTGGCTCGGGGACGCGACGTCGTGCCCTCGCTGCACGCGTCCACTCGCACACGAAAACAGCGCCTGGGGATGTACTTGTGGATTCTCCAGACCGTCGACGATGACGACGACGCTCCAACACGGACTTGACGTCGCGGGCGTGCACGTCGATCTGGCACTTTCGATGCCGGGCGCCTTCAACGAAGCCAACGCCGCCATGGCGGTGACGGCGCTCGCTGAAGTGGGCATCGCGCCCCACGACGCGATGCCCAGGATCAACGCGCTGTCGGGCGTCGCGGGCCGCTTCACACTGCGACAGTGGGGTGATCACCGATTCCGGCTCTCCCTCGCGAAGAATCCGGCGGGCTTCGCCGCCATCCTCTCGACGATCGATTCTGACCATGTCGACGTGTGGGTCGCGATCAACGCGAACATCGCCGACGGTCGCGATCCGTCGTGGCTCTACGACGTGCCCTTTGAGTCGCTGAGGGGTCATCGCGTCTACTGCCTCGGGGATCGTCGTCTCGATCTCGCGACACGCCTCGAGTACGCCAACGTTGATTTCCGTGTCGTGGACGATCAGTCGCTACTTCCCGTTGCGGATGCGCCCGTCGCGCTGTTGGCGAACTACACGGCGTTCAGCGACTGGCTCGAGAGGAGTGCTGCGTGCTGAAGGTCGCACTGCTCTATCCCGAGCTTCTGGGAACGTACGGTGACTTCGGCAACGGGCTCGTCCTCGTCGAGCGCGCCCGTCGACGCGGATTCGACGCGTCGCTCTTGAGCGTGGCGTTGGGCGAAGAGATCCCCGATGCGTCGATCTACCTGCTGGGCGGCGGTGAGGACGGACCGCAACGCCTGGCGCGCGACCTGCTGGCCGCGGGCTCCTTCGCGTCACGCGTCGGTGACGGCGCGCACGTGCTGGCCGTCTGTGCCGGATTGCAGATCCTCGGTCGGGTCTTCAGTGTCGAGGGCAACGACCGCTACGAGGGCTTGGGCCTGGTGGACGCGGAAACCGCCCGCGGCGAGCGCCGCTCCGTGGGCGAGCTCGCGGTACTGGTTCGGGGGCGTTGGCTCGTGGGCTTTGAGAATCACGGTGGTCGCACGACCTTGTCGGGCGACCTCGAGGCGCTCGGCTC
>JADGOK010000066.1 GCA_017882985.1 Acidimicrobiales bacterium | reverse complement strand
TTGGTCGCGCGGACGTGGGCGAGAGCGCCACGTCGAGAGGGCGGACGTACGGCCCTTCGGGTCGCCACGCTGACGAGATCGACTCGCACTCCAGTGTCGAGGTCGACCGGCGCGTCCAGGTCCGCGTCGCTCCCATCGAGTCTGGGCGCACCTGCGAGGATGAGGCGATGCGCCGTTTCCTTCCTTTGGTCGTTCTGACGGTAGCCGTCGTCGTGGCCGTCATCATCGTCAATGACGGCCATCCGAAATCGACCGGTAGCACAACGTTGCCCCTTACAACAACGACGCAACTTTCGACGCCGCCAATCGTTCGTGAGAACTTCACCCCTCTGGCGTGCGACACGAACACCACGATTGGCCTCGAGGGATGCGCCGAGCACCGAATCGTCTACGAGGATCGCCTCATTAACCAACTTCGTGATCGCGTGTTTCAAAGGCTCCTTGACAACGCCGCGCGGCGTCGGTTCATTCTCGCCGAAAACGATTGGTTCACCTATCGTCAGGCCGCGTGCCGTAGCGAGAGCGACAGCAACGAGGGCGGTTCGCTCGCGCCAGTCGACTTCGCCAACTGTGCGGTGCGCCTCGACCAGCAACACATCAGCGAGTTGCGTGTGCAGCATGCCAACCTCGTCATCCACTAAGCGAGATCGGGCGTCTTGCCTTCTGCGATCGCCCCGGATCGATCCGGGAATGGCTGGTTGTCACTTGATCACCCGACGAAAAGGGTGGACGCCCGGAAGAGCGGCGAGGTGCAGTAATCTCGAAATTGAGACCCCCTTCATCGGAATCTGGCTCGTCGAGGTCACGTCAGAAAGTTCAGGTGGGAAGAGCTGTGTCCGACTCCCCGGATGAAATTCACGTCAAGCGTCCCGTAACGTCGGCGGCGGGCATCCCGGGGATCCAGCACGCGGTAAAGATCGCGATCAACGAAATGGGCGTGGTGCGTGGTGCGCGCACGCTGCTCTCGATGAACCAGGTCGACGGTTTCGACTGCCCGGGCTGCGCGTGGCCCGACTCGAGCCCCGGGAAGAGGAGTCACGCGGAGTTCTGCGAGAACGGCGCCAAGGCAGCGGCGTGGGAAGCAACACGCGATCGAGTCGGTCGAGAATTCTTCTCGGCTCACTCGGTGACTGATTTGCTCGAACAAGACGACCATTTGCTCGAGCACCACGGACGACTCACCGAACCCATGTATCTGGCGCCCGGAGCGGATCACTACGCACCGATTTCGTGGCACGACGCGTTCGCTCTCGTCGCCGAGCGCTTGCGCTCACTGCCCGACCCCAATCGAGCAGCCTTCTACACGAGTGGCCGCGCCAGCAACGAGGCCGCGTTCGTCTACCAGTTATTGGCGCGCCGCTACGGGACGAACAATCTTCCGGACTGTTCGAACATGTGCCACGAATCGAGTGGCGCCGCCCTCAACGAGACGATCGGCGTAGGCAAGGGCACCGTCAGCCTCGACGACATCACCGACCACGCCGAGCTGATCGTCGTCGTTGGACAGAATCCCGGGACGAATCATCCGCGCATGCTCAGCGCGCTCGAGAGTGCCAAAAGGCGCGGGGCTCGCATCGTCACGGCCAATCCGCTACCCGAAGCCGGGTTGGTTCGCTTCAAGAATCCCCAGAACGTCCGTGGACTCGTGGGCCGCGGCACCAAGTTGACCGACCGCTACCTCCCGGTGCGCGTCAACGGCGACCTGGCGATGTTCGCCGGAGTGAACAAGGCCCTGCTGGCGATGGAAGACGCGGCGCCCGGGACGATCGTGGACCGCCCCTTCATCGAGACCTACTGCGACGGGTTTGAGGTGGTGTGCGACGTGTGGCGCGCCCTGGATTGGTCGACGCTCGAGTCACAGAGTGGGCTGACGCGCAGCCAGATGGAAGAGTTCGCCGGCGACGTGGTCGGCGCCGACAGCGTCGTCGTGAGTTGGGCCATGGGTCTCACGCAGCACCGCAACGCGGTCGCCACCATCCGAGAGATCGTCAATTTTCTCTTGCTCCGGGGCAACATCGGTCGCCCCGGAGCCGGACCTTCACCGATCCGCGGACACAGCAACGTGCAGGGCGACCGAACGATGGGCGTATGGGAGAAGATGCCCGACTCGTTTCTGGACAGACTTGGTCGAGAGTTCGGGTTCGATCCACCGCGCGCCCACGGCCACGATACGGTCGACACGATTCGTGCGATGCGTGACGGCACCATTGACGTCTTCTTCGCTCTCGGGGGAAACTTCGTCGCCGCCACACCCGATTCCGACGTGACCAAGGAAGCGATGAAGAACTGCTCCCTGACGGTCCACGTCGCGACCAAGTTGAACCGATCGCACTTGTGCCACGGCACCGAGGCGCTGCTGTTGCCGTGCCTCAGTCGCAGCGAGCGCGACGTGCAGGCGTCGGGCGAGCAGTTCTTGACGGTGGAGGATTCGATGAGTATGGTCCATACGACTCGGGGCCGCCTCGAACCGGGATCAGAGCATCTTCGAAGTGAGGTTGCGATCGTCAACGGGATCGGAGCAGCGTTGCTGGGCGACGTCGTCGACTGGAGCGCGATGTCCGACGACTACGCCGTGATCCGGCGCCATATCGAGAACGTCATCGACGGCTTCGAGGACTTTGAGGAGAGGGTGCGTGTGCCCGGCGGCTTCACGCTGCCACGTGGTCCGCGTGACTCGAGGACCTTCGACACCGCGACGGGAAAGGCGAGATTCACCGTGAACCGGCCGGACGCGATTGACGTGCCCGAAGGACACCTCGTCCTGCAAACGCTGCGATCGCACGACCAGTTCAACACCACGGTCTACGGACTCGACGATCGGTATCGCGGCGTCAAGGGTGGGCGAAAGGTCGTCTTCGTCAATGCCGCTGATCTGGCCGACCGGGGCCTGAGCGACGGCGACATCGTCGATCTGATCAGCGTCTGGAGCGACGGCGAGCGCTACGCCCGACGATTCCGCGCGGTCGCGTATCCGACACCACGAGGTTGCGCCGCGGCGTACTTCCCCGAAGCGAACGTACTGGTGCCACTTGATTCAACGGCGTTGGGCAGCAACACGCCGACGTCGAAGTCGGTGATCATCCGAATCGAACGATCGTCGGCGACGGTCTCCTAGAGCGGCAATTCCTCGGGCGCCGCCCCTCCAGTCGAGGGCGACGAGGAGTCAACTCGCTCGAATCCGGCGTAGACAACCATCGACGGGTCGCGCAGGAAGCCCACGAGCGTCATCTTCGATTCCTCAGCGAGGTCAACGGCGAGCGACGAGGGAGCCGACACCGCGCACAGCATCGGTATGCCCGCCATCACCGCCTTCTGGACGAGTTCGAACGACGCTCGACCCGAGACCATCAAGATCGCACCACGCAGCGGAAGTCGTCCCTCGCGAAGCGCCCAACCGACGACCTTGTCGACCGCGTTGTGTCGTCCGACGTCCTCGCGCAGCACGAGCAGCTCGCCGGTCGCGCCGTCGAACAACGCGGCCGCGTGGAGCCCACCGGTCTTCTCGAACATGCTCTGGGCGGCTCGTAGTTTCGCGGGTAGCGACGCCAGCAGTGACGCAGTGACCCGTAGGGGATCATCTCGAACGTCAAAGGCCGACTTCGTCCGAACAGCGTCGATCGATGCCTTTCCACAGAGTCCGCACGAACTGGTGGTGAAGAACGACCGTGCCACGCTCTCATTGGGCGCCGCGACGCCCGGAGCGAGTGTGAGCTCGAGAATGTTGAAGCGATTCACCTCGTCGACCGATGCTCCGTCGCAGTAGCGCATGGTCGCGAGTTGCTCGGTGCGCGTCACCACCGCTTCACTCACGAGGAATCCAGCCGCCAGGTCAAAGTCCGCACCTGGCGTTCTCATGGTCACCGCGAAGGATCGACCACCGACTCGTAACTCGAGGGGTTCTTCTCCAGCTAACGCGTCGCGCTCCCGGCGCGCCGCTTGTCCGACCGTCACGCGCACGACCAGTCGGTCCGGGGTCATTCGACTCACGGTCACTCCCTCGTTTCTTTCAGAGTATCTTCGCTCGACATCGACTCGTCCAGTGTTCGCGCCCCACGAGGACGTCGCATTCGAACGTTGCATTCGGACCTCATCGCGCGGGACCAATTCGACCCATAAGTAGCATCAGGTGTGTGAGTACGTCGGCGAGAGAATGGGTGAATGACTTTGCGCGAGAGCTCGGTCTCGACGCACCCAGCGACGACGAGACCGCGGCGATTCTCGCGTTAGCGGGCAGCGCTGCGCACTCCTCAGAACGAATCGCGGCGCCCGTCGCGTGCTGGCTCGCCGCAAGGGCTGGACTCAGCGCGAGCGAGGCGCTCGGCGTCGCACAGCGGATGGTCGTGCCTGACCCCGAAGCTGAATAAAGCGAACGAACCCGTGCGACGACGCACGACCCGTCTTACGTCGTCATCCCGAATCGTCGCAGATCGTCCGGGCTGTCCACGTCACCGAACTGCTCTTCTGCAGCGACGAACTTCCATTCCGATTCGTCAAGGAGGACTACTCCGGGCTGTGTCGAAAGGTGCCGCAGCGATCGCTGACCGCGAGCGAAGAACCCGCCGGCGCTGTCCAGGTCTCGCTGCCCCCACCGTGCGCACAATGGTTGAGGCATCCCTCGAACCACTGGTACGACCGATCCATTCGAATCCCATTCAACAAGAAAGCGAAGCAATTCGACAGAGAGAAACGGCAGATCGCACGCGACGACCAGTGCGCCACCGTCATGACCACTGGCTCGAAGCGCTGCGCAACCGGCGACCACTCCGGCGAGCGGTCCCTGCCCCGGCGGGTCATCCGACGTCGCGGGCAATCCAGACACGCCCGAGCCGACCTCGATCGCCGTTTCAACAACTGACAACAGCAGTGAAGCTGTTCGAACCGCCAGCGTTGAACCTTCAACGAGGAGTTGTGACTTGTCACGACCCATCCGTCGGCTCGCTCCTCCGTTGAGCAGCATTGCGGCGACGAGGTGCGACGGCGACGGCATGGGCCAATGGTACAAAGAGGAAACTCGAACGGGCACGGCAAAGGAGGAGAACGGTCTCAGACGACTGATCATCGGTCCACCCAGTTTTCGCTCCACGACCGGCGTTGGATCATTCCTGGCAACTGGCGAACCTCGGGCGGCGACCAATGCGGGCGATAACTGGGTTCAGCTGCTGCGAGCGACACGGACAGCCGAACTAGAATTACCTTCGACGACTCGAATCTGCACGATGGAGAGGTCTATGGCCCTGCGACGCATTGTGTACCGCTACTACGAGCACCGACTCGCCAACTCGCTGCCAGCGCAGAACCTGCCTCGTCACGTCGGTGTGATCCTCGATGGTCACCGTCGATTCGCTCGCGCGGCGACCGATGGTGAATACCGCGCGAGCTACGAAGCGGGAATGGCCAAACTCGAGGAGTTGCTCGAATGGTGCGCGGAGCTCAACATCAAAGCAGTGACCGCGTGGGTGTTGTCGACGGAGAATCTTCGCCGTCCTTCGGAAGAACTCGATCCCTACTTCGAAGTCCTGACCGCACTCTTCGAACGCCTTCCCGCGCTGGCTGAACGACTCCACTTCTCACTTTCGGTCAGTGGGAGTCTGGACCTACTTCCCCCGGAACTGGCGCTCGCGGCCAAGGGGGCCGTCGACCGGGTCGGACTGGTCGGCTCGTCGAACATGGACGTCAACATCGCCCTTTGTTACGGCGGGCGTCAGGAAGTGGTGGACGCGTGTCGCTCCCTCGTCACCGATCTCCTCGCGGGTGGTGTCGCGCCCGACGACCTCGCCGAGTCGATCGATTCTGAGGGTCTCGCCCGCAACCTCTACGCCGCCGATCTACCCGACCTGGACCTCGTCATCCGTACGAGCGGTGAGTCGCGACTTTCGGGGTTTCTGCTGTGGCAGTCAGCGTTCGCCGAGTTCGCGTTCGTCGATCCGTACTGGCCGGCGTTTCGCAAGGTCGACCTGCTGCGCGCGTTGCGCGATTTCACGCGTCGAGATCGCCGATTCGGAGCGTGAGAAGCCCCGAAACGACGTTCAGCATTC
>JADGOK010000065.1 GCA_017882985.1 Acidimicrobiales bacterium | reverse complement strand
CGTTCTTGATGTTGCGTTACAACGGGCCGGCGGGTACCGGCGCTGCAACGACGTTGCCAACGACGACCACACTGCACGGTACGTCGACGACGGTCGTCACCAAGGCGCAAGTACGTGTGCAAGTGGCGAACGGGACCACGACCGCGGGTCTCGCGCGTACGTACACCCAGCAACTCCAGACGCTCGGTTGGGACACGCTGCCCCAAGTGAACGCGGCGCGCGTCGCCTCGACCATCGTCTACTACAACCCGAGATTCCTGTGGGCCGCCCAACAGATCGCCAGTGCGATCAAGGTCAGCAGCTCGGCGATTCATGCACTTGGTGGTCTGCGACCTGTCGCGGGCGCGTCGGGTGACGACGTCATTGTCATCCTCGGCCCCGACGTCGCGATCAAGGGCTAGCTACTCCTGCGGTGGCATCGTCACCGCGTAGCGCTCGAGCGCCGCACGCAACACGTCAACCGCCATCGGTCGTAGTTCGTCGAGGGGACGGTTGCGATGACGGCGAACGCCGAGGTCGACCTGAGCGACACTGTGCACCTCGTAGAGGCGCGCGACGTCGATCAGGAGCGCGATCTCGACCCGGTAACCGGATTCCAGAACGACCGATTCGAGCGCTCCGCGGCGCGCGGCGGTCTCACCGGCGAGTGGCTGGCGGATTTCGCCGAGTCCGGGATAGAGCAGCGAGAGGATCGGACGGGCCGCCAACTCGTTGACCCGTCCACCGCCCGTGGGCATGTCGAGCAGTGGCCGTTCGTAGAAGCCCTTGACGAGTTGGACGTCGGGGCGCTCGAGCAGGGGATGGATGAGGCGGGGCACGAAGTCCACTGACGAGCTCAGGACGTCGGCGTCGAGAAAGACGACGATCTCTGCGCTAGACGCGGCGAGACCGGCGGCCATCGCCTCCCCCTTGCCGCCGTTACCCCGCAACGGAACGACGCGCGCTCCGTGATGACTCGCGATGGTCCCGGTGTCGTCATTGGAGTGGTCGTTCACCACGATCAACTCATCGACGAGTTCGGAATGGCGAAGCACGTCATCGAGGACTGCACCGATGGTGGCGGCTTCGTTCTGCGCGGGGATGACCACGGCAACCGTCGTCGCGGCCTTCAAGTGACGCACGCGGTCGAGGGCGAACTCGTCGCGGTCGAGGGTCCAGGGAATGGTGTGACTGGTCATTGGAACGAGGTTAGGCGTGAGTTCACGAGATCGCACTTGACACAGCACGCCCCAACCGTCAGAATTGAGGTGTCATCAAGAGCGACTGAGGGACGGGCCCGTCGAAGTCGCGACAACCAGTGTGGATTACGAGTTTCTCGCCACACCAGGTGCCAAAGCCCGAACGATGAAAAGGGAGTTATGAATTTCGCCACAGGTCTTATTTGTCGAGAGTGCGGTACCACCTACCCCGCCGAGGCTCGTTACTCGTGTGAGTTCTGCTTTGGACCGCTCGAAGTCTCCTACGACCTCGAGCGTGCTCGGGGGGTCGTGACACGCGAGTCAATCGAAAGCGGTCCCGCTTCGATGTGGCGCTACGGCGCGCTCTTGCCCGATCCCGGCGTCGAACCCGTCGATCTGGGCGCTGGCTGGACGCCGCTACGTCGCGCGACGCGACTCGCCGAGGTGCTCGGCGTGAAGGAACTCTGGCTGAAGGACGACACGCGAAATCCGACCGGTTCGTTCAAGGACCGGGTGGTGTCGGTCGCCCTGTCGAGTGCGCGCCGACTCGGTTTCTCGACCGCGGCGTGCGCCTCGACGGGTAATCTCGCGACGTCGATCGCGGCGCACGCGGCCTTCATTGGTTGGCCGAGCGTGGTGATAATCCCCGCGGACCTCGAGAAATCGAAGATCGCCATGACCGCCATCTTCGGGGGCACGGTGCTCGGTGTCGAGGGTAGTTACGACGACGTGAACCGACTCTGCGTTGAGTTGGTTGCCGAACACCCCGACTGGGCCTTCGCCAACGTGAATCTGCGCCCCTACTACGCCGAAGGTTCCAAGACCCTGGCCTTCGAGATCGTTGAGCAATTGGGTTGGCGCACGCCGGATCAGGTTGTGGTGCCCGTCGCGTCGGGGAGTCAACTCACGAAGGTGGCCAAGGGATTCCACGAGTTCATCGAACTCGGTCTCGCCGATGGTGGCGCGCCGGTATTGTTCGGCGCTCAAGCCTCGGGCTGTTCGCCCATCGCGACGGCCTTTGCGTCGGGCGCCGAGGTCATCACGCCCCAGCGTCCCCACACCATCGCGCGATCGCTCGCGATCGGCAATCCGGCCGACGGCCCCTACGTGCTCGATGAACTGCGCGCCAACGGCGGTGACTGTGGGTCGGTCGACGACGACGAGATCCTCGAGTGCATTGGGCTGCTCGCGCGAACCGAGGGCGTTTTTGCCGAAACGGCCGGTGGCGTCACCATCGCCTCACTTCGCCAGATGATCGCCCGTGGGACGATTGACGCGGACAAATCGATCGTTGCCATCATCTCCGGCCACGGCCTGAAGACGCTCGACGCCATCGTCGAGACCGCGACCGTCAGCTCGACCATTACCCCTTCGTTGGCCGCGGCCGAAGAGGCCCTGCGTTTCCATCAACTGGTGGCGGCCTCGTGAGCGTCATCGTCCGCCTTCCGAGCCAACTGCGTTCCCTGGTCGGCGGCGTCGGGGAGGTCCCGGTCGAGGCGGGCACCGTCCGTGAAGCGATCGAGGCGGTCGACGCGGCCTATCCCGGCATTGCTTTTCGCGTCCTGGACGATCGCGGCGTCCTGCGACGGTTCGTGAACGTCTTCGTCGCCGACGAGGACATCCGCTTTCTCGAGGGCCTCGACACGGTGCTCGTGGCGGGCCAGACGGTCTCGCTCGTACCGGCCGTGGCCGGCGGGTAATTCGCGTTAGCACTCACCCCCTTAGACTGCTAATATTGCTTTGCACCAAAAAGGTGCGAACTCGCACTAGGAGGATCCACAGTGGCGAAACTGATCGCTTTCGATGAAGAGGCCCGCCGGGCGCTGGAGCGCGGCATGAACAAACTGGCCGACGCAGTACGAGTCACCCTCGGGCCCAAGGGTCGCAACGTCGTGTTGGACAAGAAGTGGGGAGCCCCCACGATCACCAACGACGGCGTCTCGATCGCCAAGGAGATCGACCTCGAGGACCCGTACGAGCGCATCGGCGCCGAGCTGGTCAAGGAAGTCGCCAAGAAGACCGACGACGTCGCCGGTGACGGTACCACCACCGCCACGGTGCTCGCCTGGGCCATGGTCCGTGAAGGCTTGAAGAACGTTGCCGCCGGCGCCAACCCGATGTCGCTGAAGAAGGGCATTGAGGCCGCGGTCGAAGCCGCCGTCGCGTCACTGCACGACCTCGCCAAGCCCGCCGACACCAAAGAGCAGATCGCCCAGGTCGCTTCGATCTCGGCTGCTGACGAAGAGATCGGCGCCATGATCGCCGACGCCATCGACAAGGTCGGCAAGGACGGCGTCATCACCGTCGAAGAGAGCCAGTCGTTCGGCATGGACATGGACCTCGTCGAGGGAATGCGCTTTGACAAGGGTTACATCTCGCCCTACTTCTCGACCGACACCGAGCGAATGGAAGCGGTGTTGGAGAACGCCTACGTCCTGCTCGTCTCGAGCAAGATCACTTCGGTACGCGACGTACTGCCGGTACTCGAGAAGGTCATGCAGTCGGGTCGCCCGCTGTTGATCATCGCCGAGGACATTGAGGGCGAGGCCCTCGCGACGCTCGTCGTGAACAAGATTCGTGGCACCTTCAAGTCCGCCGCCGTCAAGGCGCCGGGCTTTGGAGAGCGTCGCAAGGCCATGCTCCAGGACATCGCGATCCTGACCGGTGGCACCGTCATCTCCGAAGAGGTGGGTCTCAAGTTGGAGAACGCCACCGTCGAGTTGCTCGGTACGGCCCGCAAGGTCGTCGTCACCAAGGACGAGACCACCATCGTCGAGGGTGCAGGTACCGAAGAGGACATCAAGGGCCGCATCAACCAGATCAAGGCCGAGATCGAGAACACCGACTCGGACTACGACCGCGAGAAGCTCCAAGAGCGCCTCGCCAAGTTGTCCGGTGGTGTCGCGGTCATCAAGGTCGGCGCCGCGACTGAGGTCGAGTTGAAGGAAAAGAAGCACCGCATCGAAGATGCCGTGTCCACGACCAAGGCCGCGATCGAAGAGGGTGTCGTGCCCGGCGGCGGTGTGGCACTGCTGCGCAGCCAGAAGCGCATCCTCGAAGCGGCGGACAAGCTCCTGGGCGACGAGGCGACGGGTGCACGCATGGTCGCCAAGGCCGTCGAGGCACCGCTCACTCAGATCGCGGTCAACGCCGGACTCGAGGGTGGCGTGATCGTGGACAAGGTCCGTCACCTGAAGAAGGCCACTGAGGGACTCAACGCCGCCACTGGCGAGTACGAGGACCTCATCAAGGCTGGCGTCATCGACGCCGCGAAGGTGACCCGCTCGGCGCTGCAGAACGCGGCGTCCATCGCGGCGCTGTTCCTCACCACCGAGTGCGTGATCGTCGACAAGCCCGAAGAGAAGGCGGCGGCGATGCCCGGCGGCGGTATGGACGACTACTAGGCCGTTTAGGTCGTAGGGGAACCGCGGGGCGATAGCCCCGCGGTTCTTCATTTTCGCCCCTAGTTCACGACAGTCGGCGGGCAGCGTCATGACATTGGGACGGATCCAGCTCCCGACGGCTTCTTTGACCTGGTACACGCTCGCTTGGTGCTCGTCCATGTGCCCGAACGAAGAAGCGCACTCTTGACAATGATTTCGGCCGTTCGGCCTGGGGGCTGGCTGTTTCTGGAAGAAGCCGACCCGGGCCTTCAGCCGCTTGTCTGTCCCGACGAGTTTGGAGACGAACAGCATCTCGCCAACAAACTCAAACTCGCGTTTCGAACCCTGATGTCCCAGCGGGGGGTGGACCTTTCCTTCGGACGGACTCTTCCGAGACTGCTGCGGTCGGCCGGGATGATTGACGTTCGGTCCGACGCCCATTTCCCGATGGGCGGACCGGTCTGCAACGAACTTGAGCGGGCGACCATCGAGCAGATCCGAGACCGCCTGATCTCGGGCGGATTGGCCACCGAAATTGAGATCGAGCAGCACCTGTCCAATGTCGCCTCCGGCCAACTCGACCTTGCGACCTCCCCAATGGTGTCGGCCTGGGCTCGAAAACCAGTTTGACCACACGAGTCGGCGCCGCAGCTGAGTCCCTCGAACGCCGGGTCAGCGGGGAACTCTCCGTTGCACGTGTCATCGAGTCCTGATGTTCGTGACTGGCGCGACTTTCTGAAATCCGAAGTGCCCGTAACATGGGGCCATGACCAACCCCGCACCCCTTGGACCGTCGCGCGGTCTCAACGTCGTGCACTTGTTCTGTCACCCCGAGGACATCGTCGACGTCGCCGCGGTGCGTACGGCTGTCGAAGACGCCCAGGGGGCCAGCCTCCAGGTCGTCACCGCCGCGATCATGGGCGCCAAGGCGGACACGTGCTTTATGGTGCTCGGAGAGAACCTCTGGGACTTGCGCAGATTTCAGTCGAAGATTCAGGCCGCGGGTTTCAACGTCGCCGAGAGTTACGTCTCGGTGACCGAGATCAGTGAGTACGCGGCGGGCATCCCCGAGAGGATGATCAACGACCGGCTTTTTCCAATCCTGCCACCGGCGGGGATGAAGGCGTTCTGCTTCTATCCGATGTCCAAGCGCCGTGGCGAAGAGCACAACTGGTACGCGTTGCCCTTTGAGGAGCGCGAACAGTTGATGCGCCAACACGGCAAGTCGGGACGTGACTTCAAGGGTCGGGTCCTCCAGGTCATCACCGGTTCAACGGGACTCGACGACTGGGAGTGGGGCGTCACCTTGTTCGGCGTCCACGTCGACGACCTGAAGGACTGCGTGTACACCATGCGTTTCGACGAGGCGTCGACGCTGTACGCGGAGTTCGGGGCGTTCTACACCGGACTCGTCGGAACGGTCGACGAGGTCCTCGACGCATCACTCGCGTAGCGGTCGTTGATAGCGTCGAATCGTGAGCGAGGATATCTCTGAGAAGACGCTGCGCCGATGGGCGGAGTCGCTCGCGGGCGTCGCACGGACCGGCCTCGGTTTCACCGAGAGTCAGTACGAGCGAGAACG
>JADGOK010000064.1 GCA_017882985.1 Acidimicrobiales bacterium | reverse complement strand
ACCGTGATCTCGGTGCCGCCGTACTTCGAGTACACGACGGTGTCGCCCACGCTGACGCCCGTGGGGATGAGCTCGCCCGAGGTCTCGGTACGACGACCGGGACCGGTAGCGAGGACTTCACCCTGCTGTGGCTTCTCCTTGGCGGTGTCTGGAATAACCAGACCTGAGGCCGTGGTGGCCTCCGCGCTGTTAGGACGGACCACAATGCGGTCTTCTAGGGGGTGCAGATTCATGATGTAATGCCTCCTGTGCGATTAGCACTCGAAACTTGTGACTGCCAATTTAGCAGCCTACGCGCTCGAGTGCCAACAGACGCCCCCGTCACCGTTCGTATGCTGGTGCGAGCCCGACCAAAGGACCACCGTGAACGCTGTCGCCTCGCTCCGTCGGTCCCCTTCTCGTTCACGGTGGGCCCGATGACGTACTCTCCGGCCCAGGCCCGCGATATCCGCCTGCTCGCGCTGCTACGCGGTGGCTCGTTTCTGGGCGACGCCGTCGCCCTCGTCGCCCTCTATCTTCGCCTCGCCCCCGTCGGACACGCCTGGGCCATCGCCGCTCTGGCGATCGCCGGCTCACTCCCCCTTGTCGTGTTGGCCCCGCTCGCCGGGCACGTCGTGGACCGCGTGCCGGCCAAGCGAATGCTCGTCGCGCTGGGGTTCTTCGAAGCCGCCGTCTGTGTCGGCATCGGCTACTTCCACTCAATCGGTGCCACCTTGGGCCTGATGGCGGCACTCAGTTGCGGCATCGCGTTCTCGATGCCGGGGTACTCCGCACTCATCCCGTCGATCGCGGGCAACGACAACGTGGCAAGGTCACAGAGCATGATGCAGGCCGTTCAGGGCGGCGCCAGTGTCTTGGGACCCGTCCTCGGCGGACTGCTCGTGGGTTGGTCGGGTCAGAGTTGGCCTCTCTATATCGACGCCATGAGCTTCGCCCTGGGATCGATCGGCGCCACGATGCTGCGCCACGACCGACGACCGTCGCCCCAGAGCACCATCGAGCACATCGAATCGGAGAAGATGATGGCGGGGATCTCGCTCATTTGGAACGACCGACTCCTTCGCCCCGTGGTGATCACGGTATTGGTCTTTCTCTTGTCACTGGGCATCGTCAACGTCGCCGAGGTCTTCTTCGTCACCCAGACCCTGCACGGTTCCGCCACGCTCTACGGATTGGTCGGGACGAGTTTCGGATTTGGCACCGTCGCCGGAGCGTTACTGTCGCGCCGACTGCACCAGGGACTCGTCCAACTCGCGCGTTCGGTGTTGATCACCATCGTCCTCGTCGGGGTCATGATCGGTGCCATCGGCCTGGTCTCGATGGTGGGTTACGTCTATCCGCTCATGGCCATCGCCGGCGTGGCGGTGGGGGTCGCCAACGTCGCCGCGATCACCTTGTTCACCCTGCGCACGCCCGAGGCGTTGCGCGGTCGCATGTTCGCCGCGATCGGCGCGATCTTCACGAGCGCCGAGATCGGCGCGATGACGGCCGGTGGACTGATCCTCACGGTGCTCGCTCCACGCACCGTCTTTCAGGTCGGCGGAGCCGCGTCGACACTCTCGGCCCTCGTACTCGGCCCACTGGCCCTGCGCGCGAGTACGAAGGCCCACGCGCGCGAAGCCGACCTTTAGGGGCAACGACGTTCTCGGCGCCAGCCAGCGGCGTCGGGACTGTACACGACGCGGTCGTGCAGACGGTCCTCACGACGCTGCCAAAATTCGAAGCTCGTGGGCGTGAGCCGGTAGCCCCCCCAGTGCGCTGGTCGCGGAACGTCGAGATGCGCGTAGGCCAGCTCGAGATCACGCACCCGCTGCTCGAGCGCTTCGCGGCTCTCGAGAGGTTCGCTCTGGGCGCTCGCGTGGGCCCCCAACTGGTGGCCGCGAGGACGTGCGTTGAAGTAGGCGTCCGATTCGTCCCCGGCCATCATGGCGACGTCGCCCTCGAGACGGATCTGGCGGCCGAGCGGTTCGCAGTACCACAGCAGTGCGGCGTGGGGATTGGCGAGGAGCTCGCGACCCTTGCGCGACTGGTAGTTCGTGTACCAGCCGAACGAATGGTCGTCCACGTGACGAAGGAGCACCATGCGCGCGCTGGGCCGCGCGTCGGCCGTGGCCGTCACGAGCGTGATCGCCTCTCGCTCGGGCATCTCGCCCAAGGCTTCATCGAACCACCGCTGGAACTGGACGAAGGGACTCGGGTCGCAGTCCTTCACGTCCAGGGGAATCCAGCGCTCGCTCACGAGACGTCAACCAACTGCCAGTTCGGACTGGCCGAGAGATTGAAGGGACTCGGTCCGTCGGCCCCAAATCGGTAGAGACCGGCCGCGGCGATCATGGCGGCGTTGTCCGTGCACAGCTCGAGCGTCGGCAGGTGACACGCCACCGCGAACCCGTCGGCCAACGAGCGCACGCCCGCACGCAGGGCCGAGTTCGCCGCCACGCCACCGGCGAGCGCGACGCCCCTCACGTCGTAGCGCTCCATCGCGTGGCGCAACTTGCGCAGCAACTGTTCGGCGACCGCAGCCTGAAACGACGCCGCGACATCGCCCAGTGCCACCTCGTGGTGCTTCTCCGTCGCTCGAACGACGGCCGTCTTCAGCCCGGAGAACGAGAGATCGAAGTCGGGTCCGGTCATCGAGACGGGCAACTTCAAGGCCGTCGCGTCGCCGCGTTGGGCCAGTCGGTCGATCTCGGGTCCACCGGGATAACCCAGTCCGAGCCACCGCGCGACCTTGTCGTACGCCTCGCCGGCGGCGTCGTCGATCGTTTCGCCGAGCACTTCGTGTTGACCCGGTCCCGATTGCAGCACGATCATGCTGTGACCGCCCGACACGAGCAGGGTCAGCACCGGCCACGCGAGATCGGGCTGCTCGAGCAACGGCGCGAAGAGGTGGCCCTCGAGGTGGTTCACGCCCACGAACGGCACGCCCCAGCCGAGCGCGTAGGCCTTGGCCGCCGAAAGCCCGACGAGCAACGACCCGATGAGTCCGGGACCACTCGTCACCGCCACCGCGTCAATTGCCGGATGGTGCGCATCGAGTCCGGCGTTGGCGAGTGCACGCGCCACGACCGGGCCGAGGGTGGTCACGTGGGCGCGACCGGCCAGTTCCGGCACGACGCCGCCGAAGGCCCGGTGCTGGTCGATCGACGATTCGATTACCGACGAACGGACGCGGTAGTTGCCGTCGACCACCGCCGCGGCGGTCTCGTCGCAACTCGTCTCGATTCCCAGGACTACGGACACGCGTCCAGCGTAGGTCGCTGTGTTTCAGGGCGCGGCGGGGGTCTCGTCGTTGGGGTCGAGGTCGGCCCACAGGACGAGCGCGTCCTCGTGGGACCGTTCGTAGTAGTTCTTGCGCACCCCCACGGGCCGGAATCCGTAACGGTAGTAGAGCCGGTGGGCGCGAGTGTTCGAGACCGCCACCTCCAGTGTCGCTCTGGTGACGCCGCGACGACGCGCGTCGACCCAGGCCTCATCCATCAGTGACGAGGCGACGCCGCGACCCTCGTGACCCGGCAAGGTCCCCAGCGTGTTGACGTGCAACTCGTCCATAACGAACATCACGCCGAGGTAACCCACGACCCGCGTGTCTTCGACCGCAACGGTGTAGCGGCGAGTGACGGTGTTGGTCAGCTCGTCCAGCAGCATTCCTTTGGTCCAGGGCTCGGGGAACTGCGCCTCTTCGATGACGAGCAACTCACCGACGTCGCGACGCTCGGCGGGTCGGATCGACCACGTCGTCATGACCTTCGCTCGCGCGTCGAGAAGTTCGCCACCGCGTCGGCGTCACGAAGGTACAGCGGCGAGATCGCCGCGACCGGTTCCCTCGTCGCCGCGATGGTCAGGGCGGCGTGCAGCGACGGCACCGACTGGGCGAAGACCGCGCCGTTGGGCACCGCGACGAAGTCCGCGAGGTAGCGCTCCACACCGTCACCAGTGAACGTCACCGGCGCGCCGTTGGTCGCCCAGGCGATGACGACGTCGCGCGGTCGCGCGACCTCGGGTTCGCCCACGGCTTCGACCCCTTCGCCCAATTGAAACGTCTGGGCAAAGACCTCGCCCCGTCGCCCGTCAACGGCGCAGAGCACCGTCGCGCGCACGCCGTCATCGTGTGCGCCCCAGGCGAGGAGCTCCAATGAGGTGACGCTCACCAGTGCACAACCGAGCGCCTGGGCCAGCGATGTCGCGGTCGTGACGCCCACGCGAAGTCCGGTGTAGAGACCCGGACCACGGTCCACGACGACGCGGTGGAGGTCGCGCGGCGTGAGACCGCACTCTTCGAGCAGTGCGAGGATGCCGGGCGCCAACGACTCGGTGTGATGACGGTCCGTGTCGAGGACCCGCACGATCGTCGCGCCGCGATCAGTTGCGATCCCGACGGCGCACGCCGTGGTCGCCGTGTCAATGGCGAGAATGTTCATGCTCGAGCCCACTCGTCGAGTTGCGACGAGCAATGCTCGGCAAGTTCGCCGACGACGCTGAGAAAACGACCGTCAGCAGCGTCCACCTCGAACGTGACGCTCATGACGTTGGGGCCAAAGACGGCCACGGCGAGATTGCCCCATTCGACGAACGCCACACCGGCCTCTTCGACGAGTTCGCCGAGCGCCAGGTCGAACACCTCGTCGAGACTCTCGACGCGATAGACGTCGGCGTGGTGCAGCGTCGTTATCCCGAGGTCGTTGACGCACTCGTGTTGGCGCACGATGGTGAACGTCGGACTGGTTACGCGTTCGCGCACGCCGAGTCCGCGCGCCACGCCCTTGACGAACGTGGTCTTGCCGGCACCGAGTGAGCCCACCAGCAGCACGATGTCACCGCTCTGTAGGACGCGCGCGAAGTCCGCGCCGGCCTCTTCGGTCGACGCCGAAGTCGCACAGTAACGCTGCCAGCTCACGTACGTTCCATCAAGTCCCTCACCCGTCGCAGATCCTCGCGCAGCACGTCGACCACGCGAGGACCACCGCGCAACGCCGCGGCGGGGTGATAGGTCGCGAGTCCCCGCGCCGAGCCAAGTTGCTGCACCCGCCCGTGCGTGCGCCCGATGCCGTCGGCGAAACCGAACACTGCTCGAGCCGCCGTGTTGCCGAGCGCGAGCACGACGCGAGGTTGCACGAGCGCCAGCTGCTCGACGAGCCACGGGTGACATGACTCGATCTCTTCACGCCGCGGTGTTCGATTGGCGGGCGGACGGCACTTCACGACGTTGGTGATGAAGTAGTCGGCGCGCGAAAGCCCCACCTCCTCTTCGATGAGGCGAACGAGGAGCTGCCCGCTGCGACCTATGAATGGTTCGCCGCCTTCGTCCTCGCTGCGTCCCGGGGCCTCGCCGATCACCATCAACGCCGCGCGCGGCGGCCCCGAACCCACGACCACTCGCTCACGCGTCTGGGCCAGATCACATCGCGTGCATCGAGGCAGTTCGGCGAGGTCACGGTCCACTCTCTAGTCCACGAGAACGCGCGGCACGCGAGCACCGATGCCGCAAAGGATCTCCCAGGTGATCGTGTTGGCTCCTTGCGCCCACTCCTCGGCCGTGATCTCCTGGTCGCCCTGGCGACCGAGCAGGACAACGTCGTCACCCACGGCCACGTCGTCATCATCGCAGTCGATGAGCAATTGATCCATCGTCACCGTGCCCGCCAGCGGGTAGCGCGTCGCGTTGATCAGGACGACGGCGCCCGCTTCGAAGAGTCGACGCGGGTAGCCGTCGGCGTACCCGAAAGGAACCGTCGCGACCGTGGCGGGGCGGTCCAGCGCGCGGCGTCGACCGTAACTCGGCCGCTCGCCCGCGTCGAGGCGGCGCACCGCCACCACCTGTGCGCGCAGTGTCAACGCCGGTTGCAGGGTGAGTCCGCGCTCCTCGAGCGCGCCGCCGAGCCAACTCTCGGGCAGGTAGCCGTAGAGGGCGAGGCCGACGCGGGCCATTGATTGGCGAGCCTCGCGATAGCCGAGGGCACCAGCGCTGTTGGCCGCGTGCAGCACGCGCGCCGTGACGTCGCGAGCCGCCAGGTGCGCGACGACGTCGTTAAAGCTCCCGATTTGAGCGCGGGTGAAGGCGCGGTCCTCGGCGCTCGAGCCGTCGGCGACGCTGAAGTGCGTGTACAGACCCTCGAGGTCGATCGCCCGCGACGCCAACAGCACGTCGAC
>JADGOK010000063.1 GCA_017882985.1 Acidimicrobiales bacterium | reverse complement strand
CCAGCGACAACGCCTGAGTCTCGCTCGGGCGTTACTGAGTAACGCCGAGTTGTTGATCCTGGTCGAACCCACGTCCGCCGTCGACACGCACACCGAGGGTCGTATCGCCCAGCGGATGCGCGCGATTCGGTCCCCGCACACGACGCTGATCGCGACCACCAGTCCCCTGCTACTCGAAACGATGGACGCCGTCTACCTGATGCAGGACGGTCACGTCGTCGAGCACGGCACGCACCAAGAACTACTCAGTCGCTCGTCAACGTACCGCTACGTGGTGCTGCGAGAGGAGTCGTCGTGAGCCAACTTCCTATCGCCGACACCGCGACCGTTCGCGCGCACGCCCGGGTTCTCGTGCGCCAGCACCGTGGTGCGCTGGTGCGCATGCTGTCGCTCTACGGTCTCGCCGCGGTGATGGCCCTGATACCCGCCTGGATCATCGGCAACATCACCAGTCTCGCCGTTGGACATCACCTGACGTCCACGAAGATCTCGTGGTACGTCGGCGGTCTCTTCGGGTCCTCGATCGCTTACGCCGGGCTCTCATTTCTCGCCCGACGTCGCAGCTACATTCTGGGCGAGAGCGTCTTCGCCCAACTGCGTGAGGAGTTTCTCGCCAGCGTGTTGGCACTGCCACTCGTTGACGTCGAGCGCGCGGGCACCGGCGACCTGTTGAGCCGAACGACCAACGACATCGAGGCCCTCTCGCGCACGGTGCGCTTCGCCCTGCCCGAGTGGCTCGTCGCGTTGGTCCAGGCCATTCTGACGTTGGTCGCCATGCTGCTCGTGAGTCCTCTGGCGGCCGTCGCCAGTCTCGTGTCGCTGCCGTTCCTCTACTTTTCGACCAGGCGCTACCTGCACTACGCGACGCCGGGCTACATGCGCGAGCGGATGAGTTACGCGGCACTTTCGGGTACCGTCGCCGAGACCGCCGAAGGAGCGCGGACCATCGACGCGCACCGGCTCGGCGGGCGTCAGCATCGCCGCGTCGACGCCAACATTCGTGAGTCCTACTATTCCGAGCTGTACACGCTCTTGATGCGAATGGTCTGGTTCCCGACCATCGAGACGGCGTTCGCGATCGCGGTGGCGACGACGTTGGGTTGGAGCGGTTGGTTGGTGCTCAACCACCACATCTCGATCGCCGCCGCCACGACGGTGACGCTCTACGTCGTACAGATCAACGATCCGATCGACCGCGTCGTGTCGTGGCTCGACGAACTGCAAATCGGTCAGACCTCACTCGCGCGCCTCGTGGGCGTCTCGGTGGTACGCGACGATCGTCCCACGGCGGGCGTGGAGCCGACGAGCGAGGTGATCACGGTCGACAACGTCTACTACGCCTACCGCGCTGGTCATGACGTACTGCGGGGCGTCTCGCTCACCGTGCGACCCGGTGAACGTCTCGCTATCGTCGGACCGACCGGGGCCGGTAAGTCCACCCTCGGGCGACTGCTCGCGGGTATCGACGCGCCGCGCAGCGGCTCGGTCACGGTGGGTGAGGTGTCGCTCGCGACGATGCCACTGGAGATGCTGCGTCGTCACGTGGCGCTCGTCACCCAAGAGCATCACATCTTCATCGGTTCGGTGCGTGAGAATCTCGCCCTGGCCAAGCCGTCCGCGACCGACGACGAGATTGAGCACGCTCTGGAGGCGGTCGACGCGCTCGACTGGGTGCACGCACTGCCCGCAGGACTCGCGACCGAACTCGGCACGACGGGATTCGCTGTCACGCCCGGTCAGGCCCAGCAGCTCGCGCTCGCGCGCCTCGTTTTGACCGATCCCCACACCCTGGTGCTCGACGAGGCCACGGCGCTGTTGGATCCACGCGCCGCGCGCCATCTCGAACGCTCCCTCAGTGCCGTTCTCGACGGACGCACCGTCATCGCCATCGCTCACCGACTCCACACCGCCCACGACGCGGACCGTGTCTGCGTGGTCATTGACGGCGAGATCGCGGAATTGGGAACACACGACGAGCTGGTCGCACTGAACGGCGAGTACGCGTCGCTGTGGCAGAGCTGGCGTACTGAGGGGACACCGGCGTCGTAGGCTTTTAGGCGTGGCAACTCCCTTGCGCGGTGACGAGATCATCGCCTGCGTGCATCGAGTGGCCCTCAGTCGCGGTGCACCGTTCCCCTTCGAACGGCCCCCGACGAGCCCGGAGATCGATCGGCGGCGACGCGACGCCGAGAACCACCGGCGAGACACATTCGACGAGTTGCGCGATCTGCACCCCGAAGCGGCCTGGCCGACCAGTCCCGAAGCGACGGCGGCGCAGATGGACACTGGCGCGGAACTGATCCTCCAACCGCGACTGGCGACGGATCGTGCCGGTCAACGGCGCACCACGGTCCAGTGCCTCGTGCGCGTGGGGCGGGTCGACAGCGCCTACACCTACGCGCCGGTCATCATCAAGAACAACGAGGTCACTGAATCGGCGAGCACGCGACGCACCCTCGAAGGGTCGCTCAAGAGTCTCGCGCCGAGCGACGCCGTCTACACCGACGGCGTCGGCATCCGTTCCACACCGACCGTGACGCGCAATGGCATCATCCTGGCCCACGCGACGCGCGTGTTGCTCGCGCTCGGTCACGCCGACCCCGCCGGTCGCGTCGCCATGATCGACCGTCACCGTCAGGTGTGGTGGTTCGATCTCGCGAGCGACAACTATCCGCGTTTCAACCTCACGACCTACGACCAGCTCTACGCACAACGCCTCGCTGTCGTGAGTGCCCACGATGAATGGCTGATATCGCACGGCGATTTTCCCACGTCGCCGTATTGGCACCGCGAGTGTATTGACTGCCCCTTCGGTGCCCACTGCGAAGAGAAACTCGAGGCGACCGACGACGTTTCGCTGACCCGTTTCACCAGCCTCGAGCAGCAGTTGCTCATGCGCGAGCACGGCGTCACCACGAGAGGCGAGCTCGCCCGACTCGATCCGGTGCGTTCCCACATGGCGAGGAACAAGGTCGTTACGCCGCACGTCGATTTCGAACGAGAGGATCACCTCGGTCGTCTCATCGAGAATCTCGACGATCTCATCTACCGTGCGCGCGCGCACGTTCGGGGAAGTTCGCTCCGCATGGTCGACGTCGACGCCGTGGGATGTCCCACCGCCGACGTCGAGGTTGACGTCGACATGGAGAGCTACGGCGAGTCGACCTATCTGTGGGGCGCGTACGTCACGCTCAACACGCCGGTCGAGGGGATCGCGGCGGGTTACCGCGCCTTCGTCGAGTGGGGTGAACTCGACACGCGGGCCGAAGCGACGATCTTCGCTGCCTTCTGGACGTGGTTGAGTGATCTTCGCGCACGCTGCGACGAAGCGGGCCGCAGCCTCGCGGCGTACTGTTTTTGGGCCCAGGCTGAAGACGGCGCGATGAACCGGGCCGTCGCCACGCCCCTTGACGACGGACCGTCGATGTCCGATCTCGAGGATTTCCGACGGGCGTCGCCCACGCAGTGGATTGACCTGCACGAACTCGCCAAGCATCAGATCCAGACGGAGGGTCCCCTCGGACTGAAACAACTGGCTGGCGCTTCGGGTTTTCGCTGGCGTGACGTCAACCCCAGTGGCGAAGCGTCGATGATCTGGTACGAGGAGGCAATTGACGAGGGCGACGAGGCCGATGCCGCGCGCCAACGGATACTCGAGTACAACGAGGACGACTGTCGGGCCACGAAGGCACTGCGCGATTGGCTTAATGGACCCGCTCGCCAGTTGGCGCACCGCGATGACCCCCTGTAGTCCTCGGCGTCCTCGTTAGCATCAAGGGGGTGTCCTCGGTAACGTCTTCGCCCTCGACGGTCAACGCCTACCGCGCGACCACGCGCTTGCTGGGCGCGTTCAACGCCCTCGTGGGCCTCGCGTTGTCGGTCGCCACCGCACTCGCGCTCAATGATCTCGCCCAACGGCGACTGCTCTCTGGACTGTGGGTGTTGATCGGTATCCTCGCAGCCCGGTGGACGGTGAATCTCCTCGCCGACGAATGGACCGACCGAGCCGCGCGCGTCATCCGTTCACAGTGGCGCAGCCAGTTCGTCGGCCACTTTCGCCAGCCCCAACGCGAGGGGTCACGAGGGCGCGGCGACCTCGCCCTCGCGGTCGAACGGGTCTCACTGGCCCCCGCGTTGAGCGTCCTCGGGACCAGCGCCCGTGTCTCGCTGCTCGGAGTGGCGGTCGTGTTCTGGGCGGCGGGCTGGCTCAGCACGCTCATCATCGTCGCTCTCTTGGGGCTCGCGGTGCCGTTCTACCAACGAGCGGGCACGCGCAGCGCGGCGCTCGAAAGTGAATACCAACAACGTCGCGCCCTTCTCGAGTCTCGCCAGCTGGAATTGCTCTATCACGCGCCCGAACTGCGCGCACTCGGCGCGGTCTCGTACGGGGCGAACGAGATTGGTGCGATCAGCGACTCCGAACACGTCATCGCGCTGCGCGCGATCCGCGTCGCCCTCGAATCGTCACTGGTGACCGAGTTCTTGAGCGGGGTCAGCATTGGTCTCGTGGCGATGGTGGTCGGCTTTGGCCTCTTAGGCGGACGCATCACACTCGCCCACGCGCTCATTGCGGTGCTGGTGACGAGTGAACTGTTCACCTTCGTACGCCGCTTCGGAACCGAATTCCATCGACGCGAGGACGCCGCCGCGTCGCTGCGGCTCTTGGGCGAGGCTCGCGTGCCCACGGTGGCGCCGGCGCACGACAGCCTGGTTCGCGCGATCGACCTCGAGACGACAGCCAACGCCACTTCGCTCAATCTGGATCTGGGCCCGACGAGCAGAATGCTCGTGACTGGTCCTTCGGGCAGTGGCAAGACCACACTGTTGCACACGCTGCTCGGTTGGCGAGATCCGCGCGCCGGCTCCGTCTCTCGGTCGTCGTCGCGAGTGGGCTACGTCAGTACCGAGAGCGCCTTGTTCGCCTCCTCCCTGTGGGACAACCTCACGCTCGGTGCCGACCTCGACGAAGGCCGGGTGCGTCAAGTACTCACCGAACTCGGTCTCACCGGCACGAGATTCCAGGATCTCGCGGCGCCGCTACTGGCCGATGGACGTGGACTGAGCAGTGGTGAGCGCGTGCGGATCGTGCTCGCGAGATGTCTCTTAGCCGAACCCTCCTTGTTGGTGATCGACGACGTCGCTGGTGTTCTCGACACGCCGGCGCGCGACGCCGTAACCCTCGTACTCGAGCGTCGCCCACAACTGGCGATCATCGAGGCGACCGTGGACACGCCGCTCTTGCGCGACGCGACCGTGCGAATCGAGATCCTGCCGTGAACGGCGACCTCCGGCGTCTGTGGCGGTGGTTGGGACGTTCCCAGCCACCACGCGGCGCGCTACTGCGCGCGCTCATTTCGGGACTCTTGGCATCGCTCACGTCCACCGGTCTCTTCGTTGGAGCAGTGGCGCTGTTGGTCGTCAGCGCCTCGCGTCCGGGTCTTGGCGCCGTCGCGGGTGTCCTTATCTTCATCGAGCTCTTCGCCTTCTTGCGCTCACCTATTCGCTTCAACGAACGACTGAGCGCGCACCGGTTGGGATTTCGAGCGGTCACCCGATGGCGAAGGTGGCTCGTCGCTTCCATCGGCCTTTGGAATTTCCGGCGATGGCGAACCTTTGCGTCCGGAGATCTGCTCGAGCGATCGCTACGCGACACCGACGAACTCCAAGACCTCTGGCTACGTTGCGTGCTGCCCTTGGTCAGTTCCGTGTTGACCGCCCTCTTGGCCGACGTCACGATCGGACTCCTGCCACCGCACGGGGGCTGGTGGGCGTTCGCGGGGATTCTTGCGCTACTCGAGGTGCTCGGCGTAGTGGGACTGTTCGCCAACGTCGGTCCACTCGTGCGCGCGGACCGATCACTGCGCAACGCGCGGGGCACCTACCAGGCGACGCTCGTCGAACTGAGCGCGGTGACGCCGGAGTTGTCGTTGCTCGATGCCGACGAGTTTCTCGAGGGCCGGTCGCGAACGAGTCGCGACGCGCTGCGCGACGCCGAACAGTCGCTGCGCCGACAGCGACGCGCGTCACAAGGAGTCGCCTTCATCGTCTCTGCCGCCAGCCTCGCGGCGTTGGCCGTGCGACATCCCGTTGCGTCGCCGACGTGGATCGTCGTGGTGGCACTGCTCGCCCTCTCGTCGTTCGAGACACTGACCGGTGTGCGCAG
>JADGOK010000062.1 GCA_017882985.1 Acidimicrobiales bacterium | reverse complement strand
GCCGGCACCACGACGTGCGCGTCGAGCCTTCGAGGATGACGCGACGCTCGAGTACGAACCCGAGGACGACGAACAAGAGTACGAGGAGGACGACGAACAAGAGTACGAGGACGTCGAGTACGACGACGAGGCCGACGGTGTTGATCCTCACGCGATGCCCGTCACCAGCCGTCCGGTGGTGACCGTGCCGGTCATGGCGAGCGACTGGGAGCTGCCTCCCTTGACGTTGCTGCAGCGCACGAGGGAGTTGAAACAGGATCGAGCGACGATTGAACAGGCCGGCGACGAGTTGGTCGAGGCGCTCGCTGCCCATGGTGTCGAGACCACCCTGATCGGTTTCACCGTCGGCCCGACCGTGACGCGCTTCGAACTCGAACTGGGGCCCGGCGTGAAGGTGGCCCGGGTGACCTCGCTCAACAAGGACATCGCCTACGCCATGGCGACGCCTGACGTGCGGATCCTGGCGCCGATCCCGGGTCGATCGGCGATCGGCGTAGAGGTGCCGAATCGCCAGCGTACCCTCGTCGCCCTCGGTGACCTGCTCGCGACGGAGGAGGCACTGGCGGCGCTGCACCCCTTGGACGTGCCGATCGGTCGCGACATTTCGGGAAAGACGGTGGTCGTCAACTTGGGTGAGATGCCGCACGTCCTCATATCGGGAGCGACCGGAGCGGGCAAGAGTTCGGGCCTCAACTCGTTGATCACGTCGCTCGTCATGCGCGCGACGCCCGAGCAAATGCGCCTCATTCTCGTCGACCCCAAGCGCGTCGAGATGGGCCAGTACAACGATTTGCCGCACCTACTCGCACCCGTCGTCGTCGATCCCAAAAAAGCCGCCGGCGCTCTGGCCTGGGCCGTCAAGGAGATGGAGCGCCGTTACGACATTCTCGCCGAGAGCGGCGCGCGCGACATCACGAGTTATCAGTTGATGATCGCTCGCGGCGAACTCGTCGCGCCGCCCACGACCGAGGAGCAGGTCGCCGAGGTGATCGAGCGCGTCACCGGCCTCGAATCGGACGTGGCACCGGCGCCGGGGCCGGAGAAGCTTCCCTACATCGTCATCGTGGTCGACGAGCTGAACGACCTGATGATGGTCGCCGCACGCGACGTCGAAGAGTCGGTCGTACGCATCGCGCAAATGGCGCGTGCCGTTGGCATCCATTTGGTGCTCGCCACACAGCGCCCGAGTGTCGACGTCATCACCGGGGTCATCAAGGCGAATATTCCCAGTCGCATGGCGTTCGCGGTCTCTTCGCTCGCCGACAGCCGCGTCATCTTGGATCAGGCGGGCGCTGAGCGGTTGATCGGCAAGGGCGACATGCTGCTCGTGACGGCGTCGAGCAATATCGCACGGCGCCTCCAGTCGCCGTGGGTCTCCGAGGAAGAAGTGCGTCGCGTGGTCGAGTTCTGGCGCGCCCAGGGTGGTCGCCAAGAGTCCGTTGTGGCCCTCGACTCGGTGACGAGTCGATCGGGTTCGAACAGTGGTTCGGGATCGAGTGACGACGACGACGAAATCCTGCGGCAGGCTCGCGACCTGGTGATTCGGACCCAGACCGGTTCGACGTCGATGCTGCAACGCAAGTTGCGCGTGGGTTTTGCGCGCGCGGGTCGGATCATGGACCAGCTCGAAGAAGAGGGCGTGGTGGCACCGGGCGACGGATCGAAGTCTCGCAAGGTCTTGGTGACGCTCGAAGAGTACGACCAACAAACGTCGCTGTAAGACGTGAGCCGACGTCGCTCCACACCCCAGCGCGCGTCGCGCGGTCTGCTGACGCGCCTGTTCTCGATGATGCTCGGCACCATGATCGCCGGCGCGATGATCGTCGCGATGCAGTTGCCCTTCCTGCACGAGCGGGCCACGAGCCGACTGACCCTGGACGCGATCAAGTCACTGCCGGGCAGCACGCCGCCTATCGCGTGGCCGTCGACTGGCAGTGCGGCGCTCATCATCCCGTCAATGGACGTCGCCCAGAGTCGGCACAACGACATCGTGCCGATCGCCAGTCTGGCCAAGATGATGACCGCCTACGTGACGTTGAAACGACTTCCGCTCGCTCAGGGCGCTACCGGACCTTGTCTCACCGTCAGTGCGAGCGACGTCGCGACGTACGACGAGATGAAATTGACTGGACAGTCCGCGGTGGCGGTCGCTGCGGGCGAGTCGCTGTGTGAAGTTGACCTTCTCGGGGGACTGATGGTGCATTCGGCCAACAACTTCGCTCTCTTGCTCGCCACCCTGGTGTCGGGCAACGTACCGAGTTTTGTCGTCTTGATGAATCAAACGGCTCAGCGTCTTGGTCTCACGCACACCCATTACGTGGAACCCTCGGGCTACCTAGAAGGATCGGTTTCCACGGCGCTCGAACAGGGCGAGCTCGCCGTGCTGCTGATGAAATCGCCCTTGATTCGCTCGATCGCCCTGATGCCGAGCATCACGTTGCCGGTCGCGGGAACCGTGACGTCCTTCACACCCTTCATCGGAACCGACAACGTCATTGGGGTCAAGTCTGGTCGCACCGACGCCGCCGGCGGATGTGACGTGATGGCCATGACGTTCAAAGAGGGAACATCGACTCGGGTCCTCTACGCCGTCGTGCTCGGTCAACGCGGTGGCAACCTGCTCGGACCCGCCGGTATCGCGGCGTTCAACCTCGCGACCTCGGCTCGTGACAACGAACTCGACCACTACTTCGCCAAGGGAGCCCGGTTCGCGACGCTGGGTTGGGGCGCTGACCGCGTGGCGGTGGGACTACGTAGTGGCCAACACGTCTGGTGGTGGGCCGGCTCCAAGCGACTGCCGTTGACTCTAGAGATGAAGCGTCCGTCGACGAGCGTGCGTCGAGGTCAACTCGTCGGATGGCTGGTCGTGCACGGTGCGACGATCCATCGATTTGCCCTCGTGGCCGAACGCACGGTTGCACCGCCCTCCCTCTGGCAACGCCTACGCTGACATCATGTTCGCGCGCGTCCCGGCCAGTTCGGCCAATCTGGGGCCGGGATTTGACGCGATTGCCGTCGCTCTCGAGCTCTACGTCGAGGTCACCGTGGCACCGGCTGACGCCTTCGCGATAACCAGCGAGGGATTCGGCGAAGGACTGTTCGACAACGAGCACCATCTGGGCGCCGTGGTCGCCGCTCACGTCCTGGGTCACAGCGATTTCTCGATCCATGTGGCGTCAGAGATTCCCCTGTCGCGCGGGTTGGGATCCTCGGCGGCATTGGCCCTGGCCGCCGCCGCCGCCGCCGGAGCACCCGATCCGCTCGCCGTCGCCACGCAGTTCGACGGTCACGCCGAGAACGCCGCCGCGTCGATGTTCGGCGGACTGGTCGTGGCGAGCGTGAGCGAACGAAGCGGCGTGATCGCGCGCCAACTCTCGCTTGATGACGCGTGGCGCTTCGTCGTGGTCGTGCCCGATCAGGAGCTCTCGACCGCCGACGCCCGTCGCGTGCTGCCCGAACGCGTTGCCTTCGCCGATGCCGTGCACAACCTGAACGCGTTGGGACTCCTGATCGCCGGCATGGCCGATCACCGCGTGTTCGTCGACGTGTCGATGGATGATCGTCTCCACCAGCCCTACCGCGAGGAACTGTTGCCCTACGCGTCGTCGCTGCTCGCGACCCTTCGAGGGGCCGGCGCCGCCGGGTCGTGCTGGTCGGGCGCTGGTTCGAGCATGTTGGGCCTCGTGACCGAATCGTCCGCCGCGTCGGTGGCGGAAGCCGCGAAGAGATTCCTCACGAACCACGGCGTGGCCGGAACGGTGCTCACTTTGCGCGCCGACCGCACGGGCCTGGTCAC
This sequence comes from Acidimicrobiales bacterium, assembly GCA_017882985.1. GTDB lineage: Bacteria > Actinomycetota > Acidimicrobiia > Acidimicrobiales > RAAP-2 > RAAP-2. Next base: position 2,387 of record JADGOK010000062.1, on the reverse strand, counting down.
GCGTTGAGCCCAGCGAACACCGCACCGGCGAATCGAGCCGTTTCCGGTGCCGCGTTAGTGCTGGTCGGCGCGACGCTCATCCAGTGGTCGGCCGCCGTCGTCCAGCCGGTCTTTCACGCCGTCGGACCGTCGGCGTCAAGCGCGTGGCGCTTCTTGCTCGGAGCGGTAGTACTGGTGGTCGTCACTCGACCACGAGTGCGAACATGGAAGCGTCGACAGTGGTTCGGGGCCCTCGCCCTCGGCTGCTCCATTGCCTTCATGAGCATGTGCTTCTACCAGGCGATCGCGCGCATCCCTCTCGGCGGAGCGGTCGCGATTGAGTATCTCGGTCCGTTTCTCGTGGCCGCACTGGCGAAACGATCACTTCGTCACTTCTCGTTCGTCGTGCTCGCGGGAATTGGTGTCGTGGCGCTCGCGCGTCCGGGTGGCGGACTGACGTTGGCGGGATCGTTGTTCGCCGCAGGCTCGGGCGTCGGCTGGGCCGCGTACGCTTACGCCGCGCACCGAGTGGGCGAGACGACCACGGGGTTCGGCGGGCTCGCCGTGTCGATGGGAATCGCGTCGGTACTGACGTTGCCGTGGTCGCTCGGTTCGGCCGGCACCTTGACGAGCCACCCGTACCTGTTCACACGAATCCTCATCGTCGCGGTGATGGCGACCGTGTTGGGTTTCGGCGCCGAACTGATGGCGCTGCGCCGCCTGAAGCCTCCGGTCGTCAGCGTGCTACTCGCGCTCGATCCGGCGGTCGCCTTCGCGATCGGCGGGTTGCTGTTGAGTCAGGCGGTGACGAAGTGGGACGTCGTGGGGCTGGTCTGCGTCGTCACCGCGGGTGTGGGGGTGACCCTCGACGCGAGCCGGGGAGAAATCGGGGTTGCTCGGTAGGCTGGGGAGGTGGCAACGCCCAAAACTTTTGCAATTCGGACCTTTGGCTGCCAAATGAACGAGCACGACTCCGAACGCCTCGCCGGGCTGATGGTCGGTCAGGGCATGGTGCGCGCCGAGACCGACCTCGAGGCTGACGTCGTCATCTTGAACACCTGCACAATCCGTGAGAACGCTGACCTCAAGCTCTACAGCGCGCTCGGTCAGCTGAAGGCCCTCAAGGAAAGTCGACCCGGGATGCAGATTGCGGTGGGTGGGTGCATGGCCCAGAAGGACCGCGGCGAGATCCTCAAGCGTGCGGGCTGGGTGGACGTGGTCTTTGGCACCCACAACCTCGCCGCCGCGCCCTCATTGCTGGCGCGAGCGCGCCTCGAAGGTCCGGTTGTCGAAGTGCTCGACGCCCCCGACCCCGAGGCGAATCGCGACATGGCACCGGCACTCTACGCCGTACGCGAACTGCCCTTCGCGGCGTGGATGACGATCCAGACGGGCTGTGACAACACCTGCTCCTACTGCATTGTGCCGTCAGTGCGCGGCGAAGAGATCAGTCGCCCCTTCGACGATCTTCTTCAGGAGGCCGCCATGCTCGCTGCGTCGGGCGTGAGTGAGATCACGGTGCTCGGTCAGAACGTGAACTCCTACGGACGCGACATCACCAAGCGCGGACCACTCTTCGCCCAGTTGCTCCGCGCCCTCGGTGAAGTCGAGGGGATCGAGCGTATCCGGTTCACGAGCCCGCACCCGAAAGACTTGCGACCCGAGACGATCGCGGCGATGGCCGAGACGGCCACGGGCTGTCCCCAGTTGCACCTGCCCCTGCAGTCCGGATCGAACCGCGTGCTTCGCTCGATGCGACGTGGCTACAGCGTCGAGCGGTACCTCGAACGCCTCGCGGCGGCGCGTGCGGCCATTGGCGACCTCGCGGTGACGACGGACCTGATCGTTGGCTTTCCCGGTGAGAGCGACGCCGACTTCGACGAGACCCTCGCCGCCGTCGCGACGGCCGAGTTCGACTCGGCCTACACGTTCATCTTCTCGCCGCGCAGCGGCACCCGGGCCGCTTCGATGCAGGACGACTTCGTGGCCGACGACGTCATCACGGAACGTTTCGAGCGGCTGAAGGAAGTGCTCGACCGCTCGGCGCTGAAGAAGCACGAGGCGCGTGTGGGTCGACGCGAGGAAGTGCTCGTCGAGGGTACCTCACGGCGCAACGCCGCAATGCTCTCGGGGCGCACCCGCCAGGGCAAGCTCATCCATTTCGCCCAAATCGACGAGGCGTTGCGCCCCGGTGCACTCGCGATGGTCGACGTCGTGCACGGCGCCCCGTACCACCTCCTGGGTGAATTCGCCTCGATCGTTCGTGCGCCGCGTCACAAGATCCGAATCGCACTGCGCAGCACGTGATGAATCACGGCGGCACCGCCGCCGCGCTCGTGGGGGTCACCGCCTCGGGGAAATCGGCGCTCGCGCACGCACTCGCGAGAGACGCCGGTGACGTCGAGGTG
>JADGOK010000061.1 GCA_017882985.1 Acidimicrobiales bacterium | reverse complement strand
ACTCAGCACATTGCTCGCAATGACCGATTCACCGGAGTCTGCTCGGTGGCGTAATCCGCAGAGCGGAGAATGGGTGACGCCCGGGCCCGACTTCTCGGTCGTCATGACGACCAATCTCGAAGAACTCGAGGACCTGCCCGTGGCGTTGCGTGATCGCTTCGCGGTCTCGATACGCGTCGATCGGCCCCATCCGGGCGCGGTGCAATCTCTGAGCAGTGATTTACGCGCGCCGGCGCTCGCCGGTTCACTCGGTGATCCGCTTCGCCGCGTGTCCCTGCGCAGTTTCTACGCCTTCGACCGACTTCGTCGTTCCTGTGGTGCGTCGCGCGCGGCGCACCTCGTGTTTGGAGAGCAACGCGCCCAGGGAGTGCTCGACGCCCTCTCAATCGGTGCGCTGGCGTGAAGGACGCCAGCGTCTTTCCCGAACTAGTGACGGGGCGCGACGATGGATTCGCGCCACGAGCGTGGCAAGTGCACCGGGGTTCGACGCTTCGCGGGGAAGCCAGTTGCAACCTCACCGAACGAATCCTTGAGGTCCCCTTGGGTTCGGACGGGCGCTCGCGCGTCGTTCGTGCGCACGAGTTGATGCACGCGAGGGTGAGCCCCCACGGCCTCGCGTGGGCGACCCTGTTCGGGGACGTGTCACCCCGAGCGCTCGAGTGTGCCGAAGAGTTCCGGGTGAACACGTTGCTCGCCCGGATCGGCTTCGACGTCGCACTCTTGCGCGACGGCTCGGAGAAGGCCGGCGGTCGGCGACTGGCCGAGACGGGCGCGTGGGAGGAGGCCGTCTGCTTTCTGCTCGCCGTGCTGGGCACGGGCGGCGAACGTGAGTACCTGAGCGGCATTCGCTCCGGTAATCCGTCGTGGTTGCCGGCGCTTCGTGCGGTTCGAAAACGCTGCCTTGACGTGATCCAAAGTAGTTCGACGGCGGCGCTCGGATCGACGCGGCGAGACGATCGAGGTGTTCCGAATGGCTACGCGCAGTCTACGGAGATCCTCGCCCGGCTCCTCAGCCAGTCAATGGCGGCGCGCGTTCCTCGAGACGCCGACGAACTTCGTCAGTTCCGCCGCTCGCTCGAACCCGGTGGTCGACGTCCGCCCACGGGGCGCTTCGCGCCACTGTGTTTCGCCGAGGGTGGAGAATCTCGTCGGCGACCCCGTTCGTACGGCGTTCCTCACGTATCCGCGTCGAACACGGGTCCCGTGATGCGCTATCCGAGTCGGCTGCTCACCGACCCCCAACAGCGAGCGTTCGCACGGTCGTCGTCTCGCCACGGCGGCATCGTCATCATCGATCAATCGGGATCGATGGACATCGACGAGCGCGAACTGGCGATACTGCTTCGTCGCGCCCCCAACGCTCTCGTCGTCGGGTACAGTCACCGGCCGGGCGACGGGGGCGCCACCGCGAACGCGTGGGTCCTGGCGTCGCGCGGCATCGTCTCGACTACGTGCCCGTCAGGCAACGTGGGCAATGGCGTCGACGGCCCGATCCTTCGCTGGGCGGTTGAGGAGCGACGAGGTCGCGAGCCAGTGGTGTGGGTGACTGACGGGCAGGTCACGGACTCGAACGACCACCCCGACGAGACGCTGAGTGAGGAGTGCGCTCGGCTAGTGCTCTCGAATCAGATCCGCATGGTTCGCGAACTCACCGAGGTTGCCAGAGTGTTCTCGAACCGGGCCTCGAGCTCCTCGAGTAGAGCCAATTTCGGACGAGTGGGGCGCAAAACACAGGAAATCAGAGCTTCGGGGCGCCCATGCGAAAATTGACAGAAAGGGTCTTGCGGCGAACACTTGTTCGCTTTAGAATAACGAACAAGTGTTCGCAATATGTCAGGAGTCGACCATGGCGGCAGTAGAGATCATCGAGTTCGAAGAGTTCCGCGGGACGCACGTTCGGCCCCACCTGCAACTCGTCGTGAACGATCCGCGTTTGTCTCCGCTTCGCACCGGCAGAAGCCTGGTCCAGCGCCGGGCGGCTCGCGCGCGCATGATGCGTCGCCGACGTCGAACGGTCGTGGCCCTGGCACTCGTCGCCGGACTGGTGGTCTTGGCCTGGCCCGGTCACGCGTTCGGCGGTGTCACGGGGGCGGGACTGCCGACGGATCTGGCGAACAGTTCGGTGCTCGCCTCGGGCATGCAGTACGTGGTCCAGCCGGGTGACACGGTCAATTCGATCAGCAAGCTGATGAATCCGCTCGAACCGTCGATCGCACGCGCGGCGTTGGTGCACGAGCTCGGTTCGTCGACGGTCGTCGCCGGCGAGCACGTCCTAGTTCCTTAGTTTTTGGACATTTAGGTGTATCGTGAGGCCATGCGCTGTCCTTTCTGTGCGGCAGACGATGACCGCGTCGTGGACTCCCGTCTGGCCTCAGACGGGGTGGCGATTCGGCGGCGGCGCGAGTGCGCCGCCTGCAATCAGCGCTTCACGACCTTTGAGCGCATCGAGGAAATCGGTGTCTACGTCATCAAGCGTTCGGGCGATCGTGAGTTGTTCGACCGGACCAAGATCCTGAGCGGGGTGCGCTCGGCCTGCAAGAACCGGCCCGTCGACGAGGAGGCCATGGAGTCGCTGGTGCTAGCCGTTGACGAATCGATGCGCCTGCTCAACCGCGACGTGTCGAGCGAAGAAGTGGGAATGTCCACGCTCGAGGCGCTGCGCCTCGTCGACGACGTCGCGTACGTTCGTTTTGCCTCCGTCTACAAAGGCTTCGAGGGCACGGAGGACTTCGCACGCGAGATCGGCATGCTCGTCAAGACCACCGCACCTAAACTCCGGGGCTAACCGTGCGCCTCTTGCGACTGCAGCCGAACTGCGCGATGGCGATCTACGCCCATCCCGACGACGCGGACGTCGCCGCCGGAGGGCTGCTGGCGCTGTGGGCGAGCGAGGGCTGCGCCGTGCATCTGGTGGTGGTCTGTGACGGAGCGAAGGGCTCGCACACACCCAAGGCGGACGCGTCGTCCCTGCGCGAAGCACGACGCGAGGAACTCCAGCTCGCGGCGGACCTGCTGGGCGCCGCCACGGTGATCGAACTGGAACGACCCGACGGGGGTGTCGTCAACGACGAGGAGTTGCGCTCGACGATCGTGGGTCTCGTGCGCGAGCACCGACCCGAGGTCGTGCTCGGGCCCGATCCCACGGCCACGTTCTTCGGCGGCGTGTACGTCAATCACCGAGACCATCGAGAGACCGGATGGGCCCTGCTCGACGCCGTCGCGCCCGCCGCGGCGATGCCGCTCTACTTTCCCGAGCGGGGTCCCGCTCACCAGGTCCGCCGACTCTTGTTGAGCGGCACGCACGAGCCCGACGTGGTCGCCGACGTGTCGCGCACCATCGATACCAAGGCAAAGGCCGTCCTCTCGCACCTGTCGCAACTGGCCGGTGACGCCGACGCCATCCGTGACGTGGTCTACGAGCGCGCAGAACAGGCCGGTCGTCCGGTCGGTGTCGCGTTCGGTGAGGCCTTTCGCAGCGTTGAACTCGCTTTCTGAGGACCCCTCGGTTGACGAGGCACCGATCCTGCACGTCGATCTCGACGCGTTCTTCGCCTCGGTCGAGATACTCGACGATCCGACGCTCGCGGGCAGACCAGTCGCGGTGGGCGGTGGTGGCGACCGCGGCGTCGTCGCCAGTGCCAGCTATGAGGCGCGCCGCTACGGCGTGCGCAGCGCGATGCCGAGCGTCGTGGCGTTTCGCCTCTGTCCCGACCTCGTGATGTTGCCCGGTCGGTTCGATCGTTACGAGAGTTATTCACGCGAGTTCCACCGTCTGGTGCGTGACCTCACGCCCGACTTCGAGCCGCTCGGACTCGACGAAGTCTTCGCCGACCTGCGTAGCCTTCGCCGCTTGGGGGTGCGCCCGGTCGCGGCGGCGGTGGCCCTGCGAGCTCGCATCAGGGGCGAACTGCGATTGGAGTGCGGCGTGGGACTGGGGCGCAACAAACTCTTCGCCAAGCTCGCCTCGAAACGTTCGAAGCCGCGCGTCGAGGCGGGTCGACTGGTCGCCGGACCGGGCGTCGTCTGGGTGAGTGGCGAACTGGAGACGCAGTGGCTCGACGAGATGGGCGTGCGCTCGCTCTGGGGCGTGGGACCGGCGACCGCCGCGAAGCTGGAGAAGTTGGGTCTCAACCGGGTTCGCGATCTCGCCAAGGTCGACGAGCACACCCTCGCCGGTCACGTCGGTGCCGCAATGGCCGCCACGCTGGTCGCCTACGCCCACGGCGAGGACCTGCGCGAAGTGGTGACCGATCGCCCGGCCAAATCCATCGGGCACGACCAGACGTTCGCGCGATCACTCACGGGTCTGAGCGAGGTCGTCGTCGCGTCGCGGGCACACGCCGCGGTCGTCGCCCGGGCGCTGCGATCGCACGACCGGGTCGCGCGTACCATCACGGTCATCGTTCGATTCGACGACCTGACGAGCGTGTCGCGCTCGCAGACGTTGTCCTTCGGGGTCGATGACGAGGTCGCCGTCGCCGCCGTCGCGGAAGCACTGCTCAGCTCAATCGAGTATCGCCAGTGCGTGCGACTGCTCGCCGTGCACGCGTCGACGTTCCTCGAGCGCAGCGAGAACCAGATGCAGCTGACGTTCGGTCTCGAAGCCGAATCGAGTGATCCGCGTGAACGCGCGGCGCTCGTCTCGAGGGATCGACAGATCAGTCACGGGGCCCTGCGTGACGCCGTTGACGAAGTGCGCCAGCGTTTCGGTCGCACCGCCGTCGCGACCGCGGCGGAGCTGCATGAGAGTGGCATCGACGTCGTCACCCAGCGTGGACGACACGCCTTTGGACCTGACACCAAGGACGAGCCGCGATGACCTCGCCCCAAGCGAGGGCGTCAGCGAACGGTGACGAGCGTGCCGATCGACGTGTAGGGCCAGATGGCCTTCGCGTCGTTGAACGGCATTTCGACGCACCCGAGGCTCTGGGGCCAGCCGTACGTCGAGCGGATGAAGCCGTGCAGGGCGTCGCCGCCGTTGAAGTACGAGACCCACGGGATGCCCGGGTCGCTGTAGTGCGAGCCGTCGGGATTGGTCCCCGACATTGTCTGGGTGACGTAGCGCAGGTACACGGGATACGTGCCCACGTCCGTGGGTGAGACCGAGATGCCGGTGTTCACGAGAGCGTGGAAGGTCTTCTTGTCCGCGACGTAGAGGATCAGCGTTTGGGGGAGTGTCTCGGAAACCTCGACGTAGCTGTAGGGACTCGGGTCAACCTGGCCCTGCTCAACGGCCGTCAACAGCGCGTCCCACGTGGTCGTGTCGGCGACGCCCGTCGTGGCCAGTTGATGGTTGCTCTGAAAATGCATCAGTGCGCCCGTGACCAGCACGTTGGACGCTCCTTGGCGCCAGAGGGAACTCAGTCGCAACGGAAGATTCGTGTAACTCCATGAGAACGTCCCGCCTACTTGCGCGGCCGGGTCACTCGCGGGACTCGTGGGCGTGAAGGTGAGCGGAAGGTAGTGCAGCGTCGCGAGGAGTTGCTCTTCCCACGTCACGTTCGCGGCGACGCTGGCACTGACCGTGCGCAGTCGCGTGAACGTGCACCGCGTGGCGCAGCGCACCGCGGTGGGCGCGTCGATGGTGTAGCTGACGAGGGGGCGCAATTTTCCGGTGACGACCGCTTGCACGTCGCTCGGACCGATCTGCTGCCACGTGGTCGCCAGCGCGGGCCGCACCGACAATTTCGGCATCGCGCTCGCCGTCTCGGGCGTACTGAAATGGATCCGGACGATGGGCATCGCCGACGTGATAGCGGTATTCACGGCGCTCGTCACCCTCAACGCGCTCGTCGCCTGAGCTCCGAGGGTGGGCACGAGTGTCGCCGCGACGAGTGCGGCGCCGAAGGCACCAATCGGTCGCGCACGAAAGATCATGTCACCACGTTAATGCCCGGTGGCCAAACCGGTCGTGCAGCCTAGGATGGCCTTGATCGATGAGGAGCGGGCGTGAACGTTGTGCGGGCAGTTGTGGTGACGCTCTTGGTGATCGCCGTCGTCATTGCGGCACTCTCGATTGTCGGCTTCGTGGTCTCGACCTTGACGTTCGTCATCGAGGTCGCCGTGGTCGTCGGACTGGCGTACCTGGTCTGGCGCTACGTTCTCAAGCGCTGAAGCACCAAAGGCCTCCGAGTAGGATAGTCACTTCTGGCGGCGTGGCCGAGTGGTTAGGCAGGGGCCTGCAAAGCCCCGTACT
>JADGOK010000060.1 GCA_017882985.1 Acidimicrobiales bacterium | reverse complement strand
TCAATTTCTTCAAGGAGCTGGCGCAAGCGGGATTCAGCTTCAACAAGTTCGCGTTGCGAGGCGCGAACAAGTTCGCAGCGATTGGTTCGAGCGAGCTGGTTCGACGCATGTTGATCCGCACCACGACGACGAATCATCCGCCCGCGCCGGTGATGGCAATGCTGGGCGAAGTCGTCGTTCACGGCGAGGATATTCGCCGTCCGCTCGGCTTGAGCCACGAAGTGCCCGATGCCGCGCTGGTCGCGGTCGCGGACAGTTGGAAGAATTCCAATCTGCTGATCGGCAGCAAGAGGCGGATCACCGGGCTGCACCTTCGCGCGACGGACGTCGACTGGTCCCACGGGGACGGTCCCGAAGTCGTCGGTCCGATGATCTCATTGGTGCTCGCGATGACCGGTCGCAAGAGCGCGTACACGGACCTGACCGGTGAGGGACTGTCGGTCATCGGGGCTCGCCCTTAAGCGAGGAATGCGTCGGACGTCGCGAGTTGGCGCCGTAGAACAGTTGCCCAACGTCGTGACGGAAGAAAGGATGACATGTTTCACGCCATCCCCCGTCCCATGACCTTGAGAATGCGTGAATTGGAAGTTCGCGACGCACGCGATCGCATTGACGGAACGCCACGGCTCGATCGGTTGCGTCAGGTTCCACCCGAGACCGGTCAGTTCCTCGGCCTGCTCGCGGCGTCGGCACCACCGGGCGGCTGGATTGAGATCGGCACCAGTGCCGGATACTCGTCGATGTGGATCGCGCTGGCCTGTCGAGAGCGAGACCGAATCCTCACCACGTTCGAAGTACTCGCTTCGAAGGCGGTCATGGCGAGAGAGACGATCGAGTCAGCGCAGATTGGCGACGTCGTACGCCTCGTCGAAGGAGATTTCCTCAACCACGTCGATCAGTTGGGCGACGTGGCGTTCTGCTTCCTCGACGCCGAAAAGGAAGTCTATGAATCGTGTTACGACGCGATCGTTCCTCGCTTGGTACCGGGTGGTCTCCTCGTTGCCGACAACGCCATCAATCACGCCGCGACCCTGCAACCTCTCATCGATCGCGCGCTTGGTGACCGCCGCGTCGACGCGCTCGTTGTGCCGATCGCGAAGGGCGAGTTGGTCTGTCGCAAGCTGTAGATCGCGGTCGATTCGTAGCGGCGGTCCGAAATTCGATGACGTTGCGCCCGGGACGTTCGCGGTCGATTTGGCTTAGGGTTGACGTGAAGACGAGAAGGAGAACCTCATGTTGATTGTCACAACCAATGATCTGCCCGGGTACAGAGTCACTCAGGTCCTCGGCGAAGTGAACGGCCTCACCGTTCGCACACGCAACGTCGGCGCACAGATCGGCGCGTCGCTCAAGGCGCTGGGCGGTGGCGAACTTCGCGGTCTCACCCGCCAACTCCAAGAGTCACGCCACGAGGCTCTCACGCGTCTCACCGAGGCGGCCCAAGCCATGGGCGCGAACGCGGTACTGGCGATGCGCTACGACTCGAATGAACTGATGACGTCGTTTCAAGAGATCCTGGCCTACGGCACCGCAGTCGTCGTCGAGCAGCTCGCCTAAATCCTCGGCGACATCAAACAACCCCGCGTCGCGGCCTGCTCAGGCCGTGACGCGCACCGTGATGACGAAGAGCCGGCTCGGCGGCAGGCACTGCGGGTAACAGGTCGGATTGTCCACCGCCCTCACCTCAACCTGACCGGTGGCGAAAGCGATGAACGTCGCGGACGCCGACGCGCCCGACGTCGCAGTGGAACGTCGCAGTACCGCGTCGTTTGATGAGGTCGGGGCACTCCACGTGTAGAGCGACGAACTCGCGAGTCGAACGATCAGGTGGTCGCCGCGGCGGAGAACGAAGTGATCGCCGCTCTCCGTTTGGCTCGCGAGGATCGTCCGTGGCGCCGAGGACGTCACGATGCCAAACGGCGTGGAAGCGCTGAGGGTGCCGCGGGCGAATCGAGCACGCGCACGGTACGTGCCCGGGGCCACGCGACGCAACGGTGTGCCCGATCGTTGGTCCCACGTCGCACCCACGCGCACCACCACGCCCGGCGCGAGCGTGCGCAGTGCGAGGAATTGTGGGCACGCCGCAAGACCACTGTTGACGCCGCATCTGCTCCAGACGACCACGCCGTGACTGTTGAGAACCGTGAACGTCGGTGAACTCGGCCCCATGGCGATGGTGCAGGACCGAGGTGACGTGTTGCGCATCGACGCCGTCATCTTCACGATCGCGCCCGGACCGTACTGCGGCTGGTCCGTCGACACGATGAGTTTGATCTGCGTCAATGAGCACGGCGCGTTGACGACGTGCGCCTCGACTCTGGACGAAGCCCACGACGGCGACGCGACGAGACCCACCGTGCTCGCCGTAACGACCACCAGCGCCCACCGCCCGGCTCGAGAGCGCCGTCGGTTGTTCGTGACCCGGTTTGACGAGCCGCGCAGTGCAGTCATCGAACGTCCCCTCGTCTGACCGGTCGAATGACGCGACCGGTTCCACCTACATCATGTCGCGCGAGGTCGAAACCTTTCGGTCGACCGGATCTGAGGCGTAAGTCGTGAAATGGCCGCGTGAACCCCCTGTTCGCGTCATCCAGGAACTACCGCCGCTTCGAGAACGCGGGCGCTACAACGTGAGAACCGCGGCCCCATTGACTCGATCGTGGGCGAGGTCGCGGAGCGCCTCGTTGGCCTGGTCCCAGTGGTACGGGCTCACCGTCGTCTTCAACCCGATCCGCGCGGCCGTCTGGAGGAAGTCGCGACCGTCGTCACGGGTATTGGCCGTCACACTTCGCAACGTCCTTTCTTGGAAGAGGTGCTGCTCGTAGTTGAGAACCGGGATATCGCTCAGATAGATTCCCGCGACGGCCAACGTCCCCCCTCGATCGAGGGCCGCGAGCGCCAGCGGCACCAACGTGCCGACGGGGGCAAAGAGTATTGCCGCGTCAAGACGTTCCGGAGGCGGGTCACCGGCATCGCCGACGCTCGACGCGCCCAGTGCCAACGCCAGTTCGCGCGCCTCGGGTGAGCGGGTCATCACGTGCACGGTGGCTCCCTCAGCGAGGGCGATCTGTGCGGTGAGGTGCGCCGACCCTCCGAATCCGTAGATCCCGAGCCGTCCGGCGGGCGGGAGATCAGCGCGGCGAAGCGCGCGGAAACCAATGATGCCCGCGCACAGCAACGGTGCGGCGTGAATATCGTCGAATCCCTCGGGCAAGGCGTACGCGAAGTCCTCGTCAACGAGCACGTACGGCGCGTAGCCTCCGTCACGGTCCCAACCCGTGAAGGTCGGCGACGTGCAGAGATTCTCGCGCCCGCCCAGGCAGTAGCGACACTGTCCACAGGTTCGCGCGAGCCAGGCGGCGCCGAGGCGATCGCCCACGTTGAAGCGGGTGACGCCTTCACCACACTGGTCCACGAGGCCCACGATCTCGTGGCCCGGTACGACGAGCGGACGCCTCGGGGTCAGATCACCCTCAGCCAAATGGAGATCCGTTCGACAGACGCCACAGGTTGAAACCCGCAGGCGAACCTGACCAGGTCCCGGCGACGGTGCCGCACGCTCCATGCGCACCAGGGGATGCGAATCGATCGGCCCGGGCGTCGCAACAGCCCAGACCTCCATGGTCGTTTGGTTCATTGACACCGCACTATCCTCCGTTCCGTCACGCGGGTACCGTCCTACCATGGCGCAGCGCCACGCGATCGGCAAAGGTCCAAGGGCTCTGTTGACGTTGCCGTAAAATGTGACTTCGGACACTGTTGATCGTCGCCCGACACGCCCATGCTGACAGTGGTGGTGCTTGCCACCTCGGAACGTGGAGGATCGCATGACGGACGTACTCGACATTGAAGTAGCAGGAGAGGCCACGGGCCCAAAAAACGGCGTCTTCGCCGCCCCCGGACAGCCCGGCAGTGTCGTCACGCTCTTGCCCCGCTACGAGAACTTCATCGGCGGAAAGTGGGTGGCGCCGGTTCGTGGTGAGTACATGGCCAACGTGTCACCAGTCAACGGCAAGGTCTTTTGTGACGTCGCACGCTCGACGGCCGAGGACGTCGAATTGGCGCTGGACGCCGCACACGCCGCCCGCAAGGCCTGGGGCGAAACGTCACTGACCGAACGCGCCGCGGTGCTCAACAAGATCGCCGACGTGATCGAGGCGAACCTGCAGATGCTGGCGGTCGCCGAGAGCTGGGAGAACGGCAAGCCGGTGCGCGAGACCCTGGCCGCCGACATTCCCCTCGCCGTCGACCACTTCCGCTACTTCGCCGGTGCCACCCGCTCGCTCGAAGGTCGTTCCACCGAGATCGACAAGGACACCGTCGCGTACCACTTCCACGAGCCGCTCGGCGTCATCGGCCAGATCATCCCTTTCAACTTCCCCTTGTTGATGGCGGCCTGGAAGATCGCCCCGGCACTCGCTGCGGGTAACTGCACGGTCGTAAAGCCCGCCTCGCCAACCCCCTGGTCAATCCTCAAACTGGCCGAACTGCTCCAAGACGTCGTGCCGCCGGGCGTGCTCAACATCATCACGGGTCCCGGTGCCGAAATCGGCAAGGCACTCGCGTCGAGTCCACGTATTGCCAAGATTGGCTTCACCGGCGAGACGACGACCGGACGACTGATCATGCAGTACGCCGCGCAGAACCTGATTCCTTCGACCGTCGAGCTCGGCGGGAAGTCGCCCAACATCTTCTTCGCCGACGTGATGGACGCCGACGACGACTTCTTGGACAAGGCGATCGAAGGGCTCGTCCTGTACGCCTTCAACAAGGGCGAGGTTTGCACGTGCCCGTCACGCGCACTCATTGAAGAGTCGATCTACGACCGGTTCATGGAGCGTTGCCTCGCTCGAATCGAGAAGATCACGCAAGGCAACCCGCTGGACCCGACGACCATGCTGGGTGCCCAAGTGTCCAAGCAGCAGATGGAGAAGATCACCTCCTACGTCGAGATCGGACTGCTCGAAGGCGCCGAGTGCCTTATTGGCGGCAAGGCGGCCCACCTCGGCGGTGACCTGGAGAACGGCTACTACTTCGAGCCCACCATCTTGAAGGGCCACAACAAGATGCGGGTCTTCCAGGAGGAGATCTTCGGACCCGTCCTCGCGGTCACGACGTTCAAGGACGAGGCGCAGGCGTTGGAGATCGCCAACGACACGTTGTACGGACTCGGTGCGGGCGTGTGGACGCGCGACGGGAACCGCGCCTACCGGATGGGACGAGGCATTCAAGCGGGACGAGTGTGGACGAACTGCTACCACCTGTACCCGGCCGGCGCCGCCTTTGGCGGCTACAAGATCTCGGGCGTGGGACGAGAGAACCACCAGATGATGCTCGAGCACTACTCCCAGACCAAGAACCTGTTGGTGAGCTACAGCACGAAGCCGCTCGGCTTCTTTTAGTCCGAGCAACTTCGTGAACCGATCCCCAGTGCCGCGGCGTGTCCAAGCAACCGCCGCGGCACTGGGGGCTATTGCGCGCGTGGTCGCCGACGTGGGTCCGGTGATGTTCTTCCAATCGGGCGGATGCTGCGACGGGAGTCTTCCGTTGTGTTTTCGAGACGGGGAATTCATCGTCGGTGACCACGACGTCAAGCTTGACACCGTGGGCGGTTGTTCGTTCTATATCGACCACCGACAGTTCGAGGTTTGGAAGCACACCCAAATCATTCTCGACGTGAGCGAAGGCGAGCCCGAAGGATTCTCGCTCGCAGCCGGCCCCGAGTGCCACTTCGTCATTCGCTCGAGAGTCTTTGACGCCGACGAACTGAAAGCACTGGCGACCAGCCCGGCTGACTCGTAACCCACGGTCACGGCGTAACGAGAATTCTCACGCTTCGTGACTCAGTCGGTCACGGCAGTGGCGTCACCGAATGACTTGCGTCGACGTGACCAACAGGGAGTGCTCGCCGACCCATCGTCCCTCGCCAGCGACCGCGCGCACACTGCGCGCGTCCATCGGCTCTCCGCACTCGCTGCACACCAGATTGGCGTGCGCCTCATCTCCGCAGTTCTTGTGCGTCAACGAAATGGGCGGCCCGTCGGGCGCCGCGTACTGGTCGCCCCACTGGCGCTGGCGTCGCGAGGCGCGGCGATGAGCGGACGTGACTTCCTCGAGGCGATCCGCGACGGTACGCTCCCCGCCGCCCATCGCTCAACTCATGGACTTTCCTTTGAGGAACACGTCGAAGCACGGGTCGTTCTCCGCCGTGTTCCCGACGAGTC
>JADGOK010000059.1 GCA_017882985.1 Acidimicrobiales bacterium | reverse complement strand
ACGACCTCCGCGCAGTCGTACTTTCTCGGCATCCCGGTCGCGATACTCGGACTCGGGAACTTCGTTGTCTTGTGCGTGCTCAACTCGCCGTGGGGCTGGCGCGCCACGTCCTACTGGGTTCACGTCACGCGATTTCTCTTCGTCATTGCCGACATGATCTTCGTCTTGTGGTTGCTCGCCGCCGAACTCTTGATCATCGATCACATCTGTCTGTGGTGCACCGGCGTGCACGTCGTGACGTTCGCGCTGCTCGTCGTGCTGGCGCGCGTCTGCCCTGCGCAACTGGGTTGGACGTTCAGGGACGCAGCAGCGCCCGACGTTCGACCTCGTTGAGACCGCCCCAGACGCCGTGCGTCTCGTGGCGTTCGAGAGCGCTCGCGAGACATTCATCGCGAACGCAACAGCCCGCACAGATCTTCTTGGCCATGAGTTCGCGCTCGAGCCGGTCTTCTTTGCGCTCGCTCGACTCAGGTGGAAAGAAGAGCGCCCCTTCGCTACCGCGACAGGCCGCCAACTCCGTCCACCCCAATGGAGTAATCGCCATCGCCCTCCCCCGGGTTTGACATAGACCGCAGGATAACCATCCGACGGACCCGTGGCAAGACGAACTATGGAGTGCCTCGCTCGGTCGTTTCTGGTCGAATTGATCTCTCCGCTACGCTAAACATCGTGGCTACAGTTCTCCTCGCGAGCGACCTCGAATCGCTGCGACGCGAATTGCGCACCATGCTCGAAGGGCCCGATCTGCTCATCGAAGAGGTGGCGACCGGACCCGACGTGGTGTCACGCGTCAAAGAGGGTGGCGTAGACTTGGTCATCGTCGACCTCCAGATTGGCTCAATGGGGGGGATGGCGGTCTGCCTCGAACTTCGCCATGAGGAGTCCTACGGCGCCGCCGAACCGGTCTCGGTACTGATGCTGCTCGACCGTCGACCCGATGTCTTTCTCGCTCGACGAAGCGGCGCCGAGGGTTTCGTCGTCAAGCCTCTTGACCCGCAACGCGTGCGCGCCGCGGTGCGCGCCTTGCTGCGCGGCGAGGACTACGAGGACGACTCGCTGCGGCCCGCCACGGTTCGAGTGGGTCCTTCCACCTCGCAATGAGCGACGCTCAACCTCCCCCTTCCGGCCTCTCGCGGTTCCGCGCGCGCGTGTCCGGCCGTGTCGAACCGCGACCACATTCACCCGGGGCTGCCGCCATCCACGCCCGCGTCGACCAACTCAGCAAACTCGAACTTCGCGACGTGATGACGCCCCGCGTCGACGTCGTGTACCTGACGATCCCGGTAACTCCCGAAGCGATCGCCGAAGCGGTGCGCGACACCGGCCACTCGTGTTTTCCAGTCGTCAATGGTGACCTTGACGAAGTGGACGGTGTCCTCTTCGTCAACGACCTTTTTCGCAGCACCACCGTCAAGCGAGCGATCGGCGTCTCACTACCGACAGCGAACGAGATCGCCCGGAAGATTCGCCGCCCCCTGATGTTGCCCGAGACGTCCGACCTCCTCGAGAGCCTCGAGGAGATGCGCGAGCAACGTCGCACCTTCGCACTGGTCCTCGACGAGCACGGCGGGGTCGCGGGCGTCGTGTCCGTGCGCGACATCCTCGAACAACTCGTGGGCGACCTCAGCGATGAGTTCGACGAAGACGAAGAGCCGACCATCGTGCGAATCCGAAACGATCGCTGGCTCGTCGACGGCCAGACGCATGTCGATGAAGTGGAAAAGGAATTGGGAGTCGTGATTCCCGAGGGTGGGTACGTCACGATCGCGGGATTCGTCCTCGACCTCGCGGGAGAAATTCCGGCGGCCGGGACCACCTACACCCACGGTGACTGGACCTTTCGGGTCCAGTCCGTCGAGCGGCGACGAATTAGTGAGATCGTGATCGAGTTCCATCCGCCCCAGGCCGAGGACGATCTCGTCGAGGGCTAGCCGATAAGGTGACGATCCAATTGGCGACTAGGATTATCGGGCTGCGAGGCAACTCGCTGCGGGCTGTAGCGCAGCTTGGTTAGCGCGCTGCGTTCGGGACGCAGAGGTCCCCGGTTCAAATCCGGGCAGCCCGACTACCACGGCGTGAGTTGTGGACGTAGTGCAGGCCCCCATCGTCTAGCGGCCTAGGACACCACCCTTTCAAGGTGGCGGCACGGGTTCGAATCCCGTTGGGGGTGCGACCGTTGGGGGTGCGAAATGACCTGAACCCCATATTCCGATCCACGCTTATGAGAACTGGGTCTCCGCACAAAAGGGATGTCAACCAGAGTGCGGGCAGGCCCACACAATTACCCCGACGGAGGTTGACTCCGGCTATGTCAGCGACGGCCGTACCCAGCGTGAGCTCACCCGGAGGAAAGGTCGCACTCATGGTGAGCGGACTTCCCTAAGTTGCGACCGGGATCGTGCGGTTTCCGGGGTGGTTTCGCACGCAACCCAACCGAAAGTCAGTAACTCTCGCCTTCCGGATTGGAACCGCTGAAACGCAGAATGAATAGCCCCAGGATGAGAACCAGCACTACGCCGACTCCGACACCCAACGAGAGGAGCGTGTCCTTAAAATCAGTCTGGGTGAGCGAAGTACTCAAAGTCAGATGCGCAGATTCGCTCAATATGTCCCGAACGCCCGCCAGGATTCCGATGACAAGAAATGGTCGCACCGGGAAAATGAAGGACCGAAGATTTCCGAATACGGTGTGCGCTAGATCGAGAAGAATGATGACGACCAAGATGCTGTCGATGGCGGCCACCACGGTTTGAGGGAACGTTCCCCAATGACTGAAGAAGGTCACGAGGGCGCGTACCAGGACAACGCTCGCCACAATGAGCAGACTGACCACAATCGCGTACTCGATGGCGATGATCAGTCGTCGAATCACCAAATCTGCGCCACGGTCCGTCGTTCGCCAGTCACTTCGCGAGTCCACCATGTGGGGGAACGATAGCGGCACGCAGTGGATCGTGTCCACGCCCCCTCGAGCATTCACTGAGGATCGGGAAGTCCGGCGTCTGGCTCCGATCGGGCCCCAAACCTCTCACGATGGATGGATTCCCTCAGGCTGCAAAGGATCGGCGGACTACCTATGGCACGAAGAGACTTCACCGAATCCAGTGAACGACGACTGACTTCCACTCCCTCGTCCCAGTTCTCATACGTCATGGGAGGTGAGGTAGCCGAGCAAGTTACGCACGATCATCAGACAACCCGTCTTGAGGGCGTGATCTCGAAGGGCCGCTTTCAATCCCCAACTGATGACACCACTCTTCACCGGCGTGGGACGGAACACCCGCGAACCACGACGATTGATCGCGTCAGTCGCGTCGAACAGCGGTGAGCAGTTCAACCCCTCGATCAAACGGGGACATCGAAGAATCACCGCGTCGTTCCGGACCGTTCCGTAGTGAATCCCACGCGGGCGTCGCGTCATTGCGCCCACTCAATGATCGGAGTGTGCACAGCGACCTCCGTGCGCTGTCGCTCGCAATCGGTTCGGCTGGTTCTTGTAACTCCCGCAGCACGAGCCCTGTCGTGGCCGTCACGAGACGTAGCGACGCGCTCCGGCGTACGAGGAACTCGCCCAGGACGAGAGTGGCGTGATCGAGACGGGCATTCCGGTGTTCGGAGCGTGGATCACTGAAGGAATCCCCTTGATCGACCCGTAGAAGATCGCCACGTGGACGACGACACCCGAGCCGTCTCGAAAGAACACCAGATCTCCGGGCCTCAGGTTCTGGCGAAGAACTGGAACCCCTTTCGCCGCTTGCGGCGCGGCGTCCCTTGGGATCGTCATACCGAGAACGTGCAACACCGAGTAGGCGAAACCGGAACAGTCGTAGCCAAAGCCCGACGTCCCACCCCAGACGTACTGCAATCCGACGAACTTCCTCGCCTCGGCGATCACTTGTCGTCCGGTAGGCGACCACGTCGCGTGGGTCGCGTGCAGGACGACATTTCTCCTAAGTACGTAGCCATCACGCCCGTCGAGGAGTGCCACTTCGACCGACGACGAGTTCGAAGCCACGACCGGCAGTCGCGTGTCGTAGGAGACTTCCATCAACGGAACGACACCGCTGGTGCCCGAGGCGCTGCGAACCCACGTCGTCGGTGACGTGACGACCGCGAACGATGACGTCGACGCAGGGGATCTCGAAGTGAGTTGCCACGTGGGAATCCAACCGGGATAGCCACGGTGATCTCGGGGGGTTGGTTGGCTCGGAACGACGACGCGTGACCATCCGCCGGACACCGAGACAATAGTGACCGCGGTCCCGTACAGTGCCTGCGTTTCAATCCGGCCGACGAGCCACTGCTTCTGTGCCAGGGTCATCGTCGCGATCCAAGAGCGAATCGACGCCGGAGGCGAGACGATAAGTCGGTCGACCGCGCGGGTGCCTCCACGAGAAACCCAGAGCGTCCCGACGCCGACCGCAATCCAACGAGTTGACGAGTTCGCCCCGGTGGAACTGCTCGACAACGTTGCGTGATGAGCCGTCGACGTCGTGTCCGAGGCGCCCGCGTTCGGTGTCACGGCGTTGGGGAATGCGGCGAGACCAATTGCCGCAAGAGCGAGCGCGGCGAAGATTCTTCTCACGCGTGGTCCGCGAGGTCATCTCGATGCGGTGGGGTCGACGACAAGGGCCAACTGGACAAACGCCGCAGAAGATTCATCTTTTTGAATTGGTGGCTACCCATCCGCTGGAGAATGTCATCCAGGGCGGCCACCGCCTCGTCAATGTACGGCCCCTTGTTGAGCATGACGCACTCGGCGCGGCCCGCCATCGCCGCGTCGGAGACCTCCGCTCGAGACGGTTGACCGGTCTTGGCCATCTGATCGAGTACTTGGGTCGCCCAAATCGTGGGCACGTGCGCCGCGTCACACAACCACAAGATCTCCTCCTGCACCTCAGCCAATCGTTCGAAGCCGCATTCGACTGCGAGGTCGCCGCGTGCCACCATCACGCCGACTCGCTCCGAGGCCAAGGCGCCAATCAAGATCTCGGGCAACGCGGCGAATCCTCGCGACGTTTCGATCTTGAGCACGATTCCGAGATCGCCACCCCCAAGTTCGTTCAGTCGATCCTGCAGGCGGGCGACGTCGGCGTGACCTTGCGTGAACGAGAGCCCGACGATGTCGGCGTTCGCCACGACGAACGGCAGCAGGCCTTCATCATCCGGTCCGACCGCGGGAAGCCGCACGTCGCTGTCTGGAACGTTGATGCCCTTCTCCGCCCTGAGTTTCGAGCCGCCCGGACGAGCGATGGTTATCCGAACGTCGACCGACGTCGACCCCTCCGCGACGACCACCCCGCCAATCTTGCCGTCATCGAAGAAGACACGTTCACCCACTCGGAGCGACGCGAGTACCTCGGGTACCGTGCATCCAATGCGCGGGCACCTCGTGTTTGGAGCATCCGATCCACCTCTCGCCTCGGTGTCAAGACTTTCGGATTCGCTCGATGGCGCCGGGGACAGGTCCGCCGTCATGGTCAGGACGTCACCCCTTCGCAGTACCACTGCCTGCTCCACCGCAGGAAGTGCGCCGACAGCGGTCGCGCCAGCTCGTGGCGTCGTCAACACCGTGCCCGTGGCCAAGTAGGTCGTGTCGGAGATCTCGACCCACGCTCCGGTCCCGTCCACCATCGTCACACGGAGCGTCCGAAACGCGTCTCGAGTGTCCCTCAGCTCGACGGTGTCGCCCGCGGCAACCCGTTCGAGCCAAGTCACTGGTACGGGGATCCTCACTGGCCCGCCTCTTGCCGCGACGGCGGGTGTGTCGGCCGCCCCCTGTGCGACGAGTACGGCCCTGGCCGGAACCGTCGCACGGCCCCACGCGTCGCGCCGTGGTCGCAATCGAACGACCTTCGGTCCGGCCTCGATGGGCCCGGTCCTTAACTTGGGACCCGGAAGGTCCACCAAGATGGGACACGTTCGGCCAAGGTCGATCGCGGTTTGACGAATATGTCGAACCATGAGCTCCCACTGCTCGGGACCGTCGTGCGCGCAGTTGATGCGCGCACAATCCATCCCCTCCTCCATGAGGCGTCGCACCAGCGCGGGATCGCCCGCGGCCTCCGTCGGCATCGTCACCATGATTCTCGTGACGCGGCCGCGACGCAAGGACCCTAGGAGTGCGGTGGCGTTGGCTTCGAGCGCTGCCCGACCTTCCCAGAAGCTGACCGCCGACTCGGTGCGCGGAAACTCCCGGCTGCCGGCCAGCGCGTGCAGATTGTCGAGGACACGCTCGAGG
>JADGOK010000058.1 GCA_017882985.1 Acidimicrobiales bacterium | reverse complement strand
CGCTCCAGCGCATTGACACTCCCGCTCCCTACTGGCAGGCACGTGAGGTGCAGTGACCTACGCCCAAAGTGCGCAGCGAACGCAAGAAATGGATGTTTCGGTGACGCGACACCAGCGACTGCTCACGTTGCGACGTTCGCACGATTCTGCGAAGTGTGGTCTTTCATTGAACCAAATGGGTCAGAACTTCTCCGCGTGTCACGTACCGTCGTCGTAGTGCACGACGAAGAGATGTTGGAGGGAATCGTCGAACTCTTCGAGCGCCACCGCGGCGACGACGACTGCCCATCAAACTCGCTCGTGAGGGATCGAGGATGAGCAACGACCGAATCCCTACTAGATACGTTCAGGAACCATCTCGATAGCGCCGCAAGGACACTCCTTTACGCAGATGCCGCAGCCCTTGCAGAAGTCGTAGTCGAATTCGTATCGCTGCATCGGTCCGAGCTTGATGACCGCGTTGTCCGGACAGACCCCGAAGCAGTTGTCGCATTCGAAACAGTTCCCGCACGAGAGACAACGTCGAGCTTCGAAGAGAGCGTTGCGTTCGGTCAGTCCCCCGACCACCTCTTCAAAGTTGGTCTGTCGGCGGACCCGCTCGAGTTCTGGGCGCGTCGTTCGTGCCGCGTCGGAGTAGTACCAGGTGTTCAGACGATCAAAGGTCGCGAGCTCGTGGCGTTCGGCGGGAACACTGGTGCGTCCGAAGACGAAGTCATCGATGCCGCGCGCGGCACGCTTACCGTGACCCATCGCGACGGTCGCGGTGCGATCCGCCGGTACCGCGTCGCCACCCGCGAACACGCCCAACTGACCCGTCATCATGCTCGCGACGACTTCAACGACGCCGTCAGCGACGACGACGTCGGGCGCTTGGGCCAAGAGTGAGAGGTCGGTGTCCTGACCCAGTGCCAACAACAAGGCGTCGGCGCCCAGTTCCTCGAACTCCCCGGTCGGCTCGGGAAATCCCTCTTCGTTCAGACGCATCTTCTCGAGCACGAGGTGGTCGTCCTCGAATCGATCGACGGTGGAGAGCCAGCGCATCGTCACGCCTTCACCGAGTGCCTGCTCGAGTTCTTCTCCGTGTGCCGGCATGCGATCTTGATTGCGGCGATAGACAATGACGGCGTCGGTCGCGCCGAGACGGCGGGCGGTGCGCGCCGCGTCGAGCGCGGTGTCGCCGCCGCCGTAGACCACGACGCGCCGTCCGAGCATCGGTGCGTCGTCATCGGCGACCCGGTGGAGAAACGAGACGGCGTCGATAACGCGCGCCGAATCGCCCGCCGGGATTGAAACGCGCCGACCCAGTTGGGCGCCGACGGCGAGAAAGACTGCGTCAAAGCCACCCTCTTCGCGCTCGCGTTCGATGTCACTCACGTTGTGATTGAGCTCGACGTCAACGCCCATCGCGACGATTCGGGCGATCTCGGCGTCGAGCACCGAGCGAGGGAGACGATAGGCCGGAATCCCGTAGCGCATCATGCCGCCGAGTTGGGCCGCGGAGTCAACGAGGCGAACCTGATGGCCGAGCCGGCGCAGATGGTAGGTGGCGCTCAGCCCGCCGGGACCGGCACCCACGACGAGGATTCGCTTTCCCGTGTCGGGGCCAGCGGGGGCCAGCTGCCAGCCTCGTTCGATCGCCAGGTCGCCGAGGAAGCGTTCTACGGCGTTGATCCCGACCGCCTCATCGACCTGCACGCGGTTACACGCCGTCTCGCACGGGTGAAAACAGATGCGACCCATCACGCCCGGCAGCGGATTCTCCTCGACCAACTTGCGCCACGCGGCTTCGTAGTTCCCCGACTCGGCTTCGTAGAGCCAGCCCTGGATGTTCTCCCCGGCTGGGCACGCGTCGTTGCACGGTGGCATCCGGTCGACGTAGACCGGTCGCTCGACGCGCCACGAGCCCGTGTGGTTGGCCCGACTCGATCCGACGTCGAGCGTGATGGCGAAGGGCCTCTCCATCATGCCTGCACCTCGAACAGTCGGTCGGCTTCGACTTCGTCGGACCAGAGTTCGTAGCGGGCAATATTGGCGTCGGCGATTCCCTGAATGCGCTCGATGATGTCAGTTCGCGGCGCCTTGCCAAAGAGGTGGGCGTAGCGGCGCTGGATCTTCAGGTACTCCTCCACGGGCGTACGGCGGCGGATCGGTGACACGCTCGTCACCTTTCCGTTCTCGGCTTCGAACACGGGAAAGAGTCCGGTCTCTTTCGCGAGGCGAGCGACGTGAATGGTCTCGTCGGACGCCGAGCCCCAGCCGAGCGGGCAAGGAACCAGCACGTGGAGATAGCGCGCGCCGCGGATCTCCATGGCCCGCTCGACCTTGCGTTCGAGGTCGTGAAGATCCGCGACCGTCGCGGTCGCGACGTAGGCAATGTCGTGGGCCATCGCGATGCGCGGCAGGTCCTTGCCCTGACCAAAGACGTTGCCCGGCTCCGGGCCGACCGCGTCGGTGGTGGCCGTGCGCGCTCCCGGCGGCGTCGCCGCGGAGCGCTGGACGCCGGTGTTCATATAACCCTCGTTGTCGTAACAGATGAAGAGCACGTCGTCGTTGCGTTCGAACATCCCCGACAGGCAGCCGAATCCGATGTCGACCGTTCCCCCGTCGCCGGCCTGGGCGACCACGCGCACGTCGGTCTTACCCTTCACCCTCATCGCCGCCGCGACCCCGGTGGCGACCGCGGGGGCATTGCCAAAGAGCGAGTGCAGCCACGCAATTCTCCAGGACGTCTCGGGGTACGGGGTCGAGAAGACTTCGAGGCAACCAGTGGCGTTCACCGCCACCAGGCGGCCTTTGGTCGCTCGCATCGCCGCGTCGAGCGCGTACCGCGCGCCGAGCGCCTCGCCACAGCCCTGACAGGCGCGGTGACCCGAGTCAATGGAGTTGTTCCGGTTACTGTTCGACTGCACCGTGCGATCGTCGTCGTCCAGGAGTCGATTGCCCACGGCGAAGCTGCCGACTTGGTAGAAGCGAACGGGCTGACGAGTCATGACGTCCCCTTCGCCGCGACGAACGGTTTGCTGCCGAGGTCGCGCAGCAGGTTCTCCGCCGTCGGTCCCGAACGTCGCGTCATCATCATGCGCGTGCGCTCACGATCGACCGCCTCGTGGTCGAGGTCGAGGAACGTGAGTTCGTCGAGTTCTCCCCGGACAGCGCGAGCGAAGAGGTCCTCGAGCGATCGACGAGTGATCGCGCGTCCACCGAGTCCGGCGACGACACTGCGCAGTGCGCAGTCCGCTCCTTGAAGCGCCATGGCGACGTCGGTCGCCAGGACGCCACCGAATCCGATGCTGAAGGCCTTTTCCACGACGACGACCTGGCGGGCGCCGCCGAGTGCGGCGCGTACCGCGGCGCTCGGGAACGGCCGGAACGACGTGATCCCGACGACACCGATGCGGTCACCCGCCTCGCGGCGAAGGTCGACGGCGTCCTTGATCGTGCCGAGTACCGAACCGAGGGCGACCACGATGGTCTCGGCGTCCTCGCAGCGATACGGACGGACGAGCCCGCCGCTGTCTCGGCCAGTGAGTTCTTCGAACTCGGCGGCGATGACGGGTATCCGCTCGAGCGCGTCGAGCTGGCGAAGGTGTGCGAGGTAGCGCACCTCCTCGAAGGCTTCGGGGCCAACCATCGCCCCGATGGAGACCGGGTCGTCCGGGTCGAGCACCTGACGCGGTTCGTAGGGCGGCAGGAATCGGTCGACGGTCGCCTGATCGAGCACGTCGACACCTTCGACCGCGTGGGTGAGGATGAAGCCGTCCATGCACACCATCACTGGCACCGAGAGCTCCTCGGCGAGACGGAAAGCCTGGACGTGCAGGTCCGCCGCCTCCTGATTGGTTTCGGCGAAGAGTTGAATCCATCCCGAATCACGCGCCGCCATGGAATCGCTGTGATCATTCCAAATGTTGATCGGCGCTCCGATCGCCCGATTCGCCAAGGTCATCACGATCGGCAGTCCCAGTCCGGCCGCGTTGTAAACGGCTTCGATCATGAACAACAGGCCCTGACTGGCGGTCGCGGTGTAGGCGCGTGCGCCGGCCGCCGACGCGCCGATCGAGACCGACATCGCCGCGAACTCCGACTCGACGTTGATGAACTCACAGGGCACGAGCGTGCCGGATTTCACCATCACGCCGATCGCCTCGATGATGTGGGTCTGCGGCGAGATCGGGTACGCGCAGACAACCTCGGGGCGACAGAGCGCCACTGTTTCGGCTACGGCGCGAGAACCCTCAATCTGGCGAAGCATGGACCATCTCCTCCAGTGAGAGCGTGACGAAGTAAAACGCCGCCTTGACGGCCGCGGCGTTTCGCTCGCCCACGACACCGATGAATCGCTCGCGCACCGCCGCGTCAATCGCGTCGAGGGTTATCTCACCGCTCAACGCGGCGAAGCCGCCGAGCAGCGCGGCGTTGGGGAGCGCGCGACCCACGTGCTCGAGGGCAATTTCCGTCGCCGGACAGTTGCGAAGTCGCTCGGGGCGAAAGTTGCTGAAGAGCGACGCGAGCCCCAACTCATCGAAGCTCTGCGACGTGTTGATGATCACATAGCCATCGGGCGAAAGTCCGGCGAACAGGTCCACCTGATGCAGCAGCGTGACGTCCTGAATGATGATCGCGTCGGGTTCCATTACCGGCTCTCGCGTACGGATCGGACGGTCGTCGATCCGACAGTAGGACACCACCGGTGCGCCCATCCGCTCTGAACCGAAACTAGGGAACGCCTGGGCGTGGCGACCTTCGGAGAATGCCGCCACCGAGAGGATCTCCGCCGCGGTGACGACGCCTTGACCTCCGCGACCGTGAATACGGACCTGGAACATCGGCCTAACGCCTCGTCCCCACGCGGGGTGGACCGGATCCGCACGTGATGGTCGGGCGCGCCGCAGTCCCCTCTTGACAACCCAGTTTTGGGCGCGGTGCGCACGACATCGTCATAAATCGACCGTACCGCGTCAAGTACGAGGAGGGTTAAGGCCTTTCGTCACGAAAGTGACGCCCCGAAGGCACCATCAGGTAGGGCCACACTTCTGGTCTGAGGCCGGGAGCGGCGCGATAGACGGACCTCGGCCGTCGTAGACCAGGCTCGCGACCATTGGCAGTTGGTTCCCGACGGCGCCGAGACCGCTCTTGGGCGCGGCCCCTTCGAGCGTGACCTTGAAGAACTGCACCGAGGTCCGCGCGACCACGCCGAAGGCGGGAATGTCAACACCGTCAAAAGGCGGTAGATGGTGGGCCGTACGCAACTCGAGAAACCACTTGTTCGACTTGTGCAGATCGCGATAGAGCTTGACGGCATTGGCCGACCGATTGCACTGGTCCTGTGCACTTTGGACCAGAAGGAGCGCCGGGTCGGGCGCGAGGGGCGTGTAGGGGTCGACGTCGTTCTCGCCACCCGACATCACCATCGCCGCCTTGTAGCCAACGCTCGCGCGCATCGATTGGTAGGACTGCTGCTGGGGATCGTGACCGCGCGCGTAGCCGAGCATCGCCACGACCGTCGCACCGTCGGAGTGGCCAGCCAAACCAATTTGCGTCGGATTCACGAGTCCCGACACGATCGGGCACGCCGATGAGGGCGTGGCCGACGCGCTCACGATCTGTTTCGTCACGAAGACGAGATCGGCCGGCTCGTTCCAGAGGTCGTTCTCGGTGTTGGCCGGATATTGTCTCGACACTTCAAACTGGTTCTCGTCGGGAAAGAATGGTGCGACCACGACGAAACCCGCCCGGACCCACGCGTCGAGCAGTGGCGCGTAGGTGTCCGGTGTCACGTCATAACCATGGGCGAACACGATCACTGGAAAACCACCGGACTGCAAAGCGGGAACGGCGCTCGGACTCTCGGCCGTGCCGCTTTGCGGCTGAAGCGTCGGGTAACGAATCTCGGTCACCAAGGTACGCACTCTCGACAACACCGACGTCGGGGTCGTCGCGTAGTCCAGAACCTGTCGGGTGGGGTCGACAAACGTGCATCGCGCTATCCCGACCGAGAACGCCGGCGCGACGATCGCCGACCTCGCCGTCGTCGCGTTGGCGCTGGCGTTGGCAAGTAGGGACGCGAGGACCAGCATCGCGACGGTCACGGAGCCGAGGAGCGTGCGCAGGGCACGTCGAGGCAAGGGGGTCATCGCGAGTTCAAACTTGCTCGGTGGTAAGGGGATTTTGGGGCGTGAACCAGCGTACCCATCGCACCACGCTTTACACTCGCCACCCAGTCCAGGGTCGACACGATCGTGGCGG
>JADGOK010000057.1 GCA_017882985.1 Acidimicrobiales bacterium | reverse complement strand
GAGATCTCGTTCGACGAGGTGATCGCGCGTAACTTACGGGTCATGGATATGACCGCGATCACGTTCTGCAAGGACAATCACCTTCCGTTGCGCGTCTTTGACCTGATGGCCGAGGGAAACCTTGGTCGCGCGCTCGACGGTCACGCCGTCGGTACGCTGGTGAGGTAATGGACAACGAACTAGTTGAGCTGGTCATGGACGATACGCGCGAACGAATGGCTCGCGCCCTCGAGCACGTGAAGAGCGAGTTCGCCACCGTGCGTACCGGACGCGCGTCGTCATCGCTGATCGAGAATCTCCTCGTGGACTACTACGGCTCGGACACGCCGCTCAAGCAGTTGGCCAATTTCTCGGTGCCCGAGCCTCGATTACTCGTGGTTTCACCCTTTGACAAGGGCGCGATGGCGGCGATCGAAAAGGCCATCGCCAACGCTGATCTCGGACTCAATCCCTCCAACGACGGCCAGATCATCCGACTGACGTTCCCGTCGCTCACCGAAGAGCGTCGCAAGTCGTTCGTGAAGATCGTTCGCACCAAAGCCGAAGAGGGCAAGGTGGCGCTACGCGCTGTTCGCCGCCACGCGCGCCAGGAGCTCGAGAGCCTCGAGAAGGAACACGGACTCTCCACCGACGATACCGAGCGACTCGAAAAAGTGCTCGACAAGTTGACCCAGGACGAAGTGGCGCAGGTCGACGCGCTGCTCGCTCACAAGGAGCAGGAACTACTTGAAGTCTGACGACGACTCCTTCGAAGGCGAACCAACCGGCGAAGTGCCGGTGGTGAGTGCTACCGACTCGCGCGTGACCGTTACCGGCGCCGAGGTCGCGGCCGAAGTGGCCGACGACGCTCCCTTTATCGACGAAGCGACGCTGTTGCCACACTGGACCGACGCGCCGACGGGTCAGGTCCCTATCGTTGTCGCGCGCGAGGCCGCCCAGAGTGACGATCCGTGGGCCGCGATTCCCGCACCCGCGTGGCGCGAGGGCGAAGCCGACTGGGTCGCGCACGAAGATCAGTTCGACGCGTCGTTCCTCGCCAGCGAGAATCGAGAGCAGGATCTACGCCCGTGGGAGTTCACGCTGAGTGACGACACGGTCGTCGTCGACGAGGTGGCGATCGAAGAGACGCCGCGCCCCGAACCGGTGCGCGCCGCACGCACGCGCCGCACGGCGACCCACAACCCCCTGGCGGGTCGCGCCGTGCGCCAGAGTGCGCCGCGCAACGTCACGATGGCCACCTTCACCGGCGTCTTGCTCGCGGCCGTGGTGGGGGCCATCTTCCTCGCCGGCACGCTGCCCGTCGCGGTGTTGGTCCTCGTCGCGCTCGGATGGGGCGCCGCCGAGGCGTTCGCCGCCTTTCGAATGGTGGGCGCGCATCCGGCCACGGTGCTCGGCATCGTCGCGGTCTTGACCTTGGGCGTGGCGACCTACAACAAGGGCCAGGCCGCACTGGGTGCCGTCACGGTGTTGACCGTGATCTTTGGATTCCTGTGGTACCTCAGCGCCGAGAAGAAGATCGACGTGCTCGACGGGATCGGCGCGACGTTCTTCGTGTACGTCTGGATCGGCGTACTGGGCTCGTACGGGCTGCTCATGATCTCGCCGCGCTCCTTCGTTGACAATCACGGCCTCGCGTACCTCTTCGGGGCCGTCCTCTTGACCGTCGCGAACGACTCGGGTGCGCTGTTCGTCGGCCGCTCCCTCGGTCGACGCCCGCTGAACACCGCGCTGTCGCCGAACAAGACGGTGGGGGGCACGATTGGTGGCACGGTGATCACGCTGCTCGTCGGGTTCATTGTCCTGCCGCTCGTCAGCCCCTGGACGAGGACCGCCGGATTGGAAGCCGCCGTCGCGCTCTCGATCGTGGTGCCGCTCGGCGACCTCTTCGAGTCAATGGTCAAGCGCACGCTCGGTATCAAGGACCTGGGGCGTTTGCTGCCGGGCCACGGTGGGCTGCTCGACCGGATGGACGGGCTACTCTTCGCGCTTCCCACGATGTTCTACCTGACCCACGTCCTAAAACTGGGTTAACGATGTCCTCGACGCGCCGAAGCGTGGCGCTCCTGGGCGCCACTGGTTCGATTGGCACCCAGACTCTCGACGTGCTGCGTCGCGAACCCGACGCGTTCGAACTGGTGGCGATCGCGGGCGGACGCCGTTTGGGTGAACTCGCCGCCATCGCCGAGGAGTTTCACGTGCGACGCGTCGGCATCGCGAGTGAAGAGGACCGCGAAACACTCAGCGAACTGCTGGGCCCGCGCGTCGAACTCGTGGTCGGTTCTTCCGGCCTCTCCGAGCTGGCCCAGAGTGCGGACATTGTCGTCAACGCGGTCATGGGGTTCGCCGGTCTGCCGGTCACGATGGCGACGCTCGAATCCGGACGACGCTTGGCACTCGCCAACAAGGAGTCCCTCATCGCGGCGGCGCCCCTGGTGGCGCAGGCGCGCGCCACGCCCGGCGCGAGTGTTCTGCCCATCGACTCTGAACACTGTGCCATCCATCAATGTCTCGCGAGCTCGAACTCGTCCTCGGGCTACCCCGACGTTCGCCGGCTGCTACTCACCGCCTCGGGTGGACCTTTTCGTGGATGGCCAAAGGAGCGCCTGGCGACGGCGAGTCGCGACGACGCGCTGCGCCACCCCACGTGGTCGATGGGACCCAAGATCACCATTGACTCCTCGACACTGATGAACAAGGGACTCGAAGTGCTCGAAGCGTCGGCGCTCTTTGGTATCGAAGTGGGTCGCGTCGACGTCGTCGTGCACCCCCAGTCGATCGTGCACTCGATGGTCGAATTCGTCGACGGATCGGTCGTCGCGCAGTTGTCGCGTCCCGACATGCGTCTACCCATCGCGTACTGCCTCGGCCTACCCGAACGACTCGACCACGCCTGGGGAGCGATCGACTTCACCCAGCCCCTGGCACTCAGCTTCGAAGCGCCCGACTACGAGTCCTTCCCGGCGCTCGAACTCGCGTACGCCGCCGCTCGTCGCGGGGGCGCGGCGCCCGCCTGGCTGAGCGCGGCGAACGAAGTCGCGGTCGAGGCGTTCCTTGCGGGTCGGATAAGTTGGCCAAGAATTGTGGCGACCGTCGCGGCGGTAATGGACCAGTACATTGACGATCCGCTGGCGTCGCTCAGTGATTTGCTGGAGAATGATGCGACCGCGCGCCGCCTGGCTCACGGTATCCTCGAAGAGTAGTTATGGCCACGACGACCTCGGTCTCCTCTCGACGTTCACTCGTCACGTTCCTCGCGGGCGTCGCCGCGATCGTCGTGCTGTTGACGTGGTTGGCCGGCTGGGCGTTGCCGGTCGTGATCTTCGCCATCATCGTGATGATCATGGGCCACGAATTCGGCCACTTCATCACCGCCAAACGCTCCGGTATGAAAGTGACCGACTTCTTCGTTGGTTTTGGACCCGTCGTGTGGTCGACGACGCGCGGCGAGACCCGCTACGGCGTGCGGGCACTGCTGCTCGGGGGTTACGTGAAGGTTCCGGGGATGACCTGGACCGACGAGATCGATCCGGCCGACGAACACCGCACCTACCGCGCGGCGTCGTACCCGAGAAAGGTTCTCTTCGCGTCGGCGGGATCGCTGATGCACCTCGTGATGGCACTGGTACTGGCGTGGGCGTCACTGACGCTCGTGGGACTTCCGTCATCATCACGTATCGGCATCCAGAGTTTCACGCCGTGGGACGGCCATGCGCGAAACGCCGCTCAGATCGCCGGCATGAAAGTCGGCGACCAGATCGTTTCGATCAACGGACACGCGATCACCAGCTCGACCACACTCGTCAACGCCGTGCACGATAGTTCCGGAAAGAATCTGACGGTGGTCGTCGCTCGTAACGGACGCGACCTCACCCTGCACGCCACGCCGGTCGACGGGCGCACGCTCAAGGTCGATGGCAAGTCGTTGGTCTCTGGTGCGGCGCCACAGGGCTATCTCGGCATTGGACTGGAGAACCAGGTGGCGCGCTCGTCGGTCATCGCGGCCGTGCCGTCATCGTTCCAGAGGGTCGGGTACACCGTCTGGTTGACCACCATTGCCATGGTGCACGTCTTTTCTCCCGGTGAGTTCTCGAGTCTCTTTCACCAAGTGGCGTCGCCCACCGTGGCGACCAGTCCGACCGTGGCGCAGAACCGACCCCGATCGATCGTCGGGATCGCTCGCGTCGCCGTGCAGAGTGCGCACGCCGGCCTCGGCGTGCTGCTCGAGATCTTGATGGCGGTCAACATCTCCATTGGTCTGTTGAACATGATTCCGATGTTGCCCCTCGACGGTGGGTACGTGGCGGTGGCGACGTACGAGCGCTTGCGGAGCCGGTCCGGACGTCGCTATCGCGCTGATATCAACCGCATGGTTCCCTACGCCTACGCGTTCATGACCGTCCTCGTCGTGCTCTTTCTCAGCACGATGTACCTCGACATCGTCCACCCGATCGCCAATCCCTTCCAGTAGGCGCTGCGCCTAGGCGGTGGGCACGGCAGACTGGGGGAGTGGATGTCACCGCCAGTTCCCTTTCTCCTCGTCGTCACACGCGCCAAATAGCCGTCGGCGCAGTCAAGGTCGGCGGCGACGCCCCGATCTCGGTCCAGTCGATGACGACGACCAAGACCGCTGACGTCGAAGGAACGCTCGAACAGATCTACGCACTCGCTGGCGCTGGCGCGGACATCGTTCGCTGCACGTGCAACGATCAAGCGGCCGCCGAGGGACTCGCCCAGATCGTGCCGCGCTCGCCCGTACCCATCGTCGCAGACATTCACTTCCACGTGGAGATGGCGCTCGCCGCGCTCGAAGCCGGCGTGCAGGGATTGCGGCTCAACCCGGGCAACCTGCGCAAGCCCGAAGAGATCAAGTTGGTGGCGGCCGAGGCGCGCGATCGTGGCGTACCGATTCGCATCGGCGTCAACGCCGGCAGTCTGCACCCGAGCATCTACGAACGCTTCGGCGGCGCGACGCCCGAGGCCCTCGTCGAGTCGGCGCGCGTCGAGCTCGCCTATTTTGAAGAGGTCGGCTTCTCGGACGTGAAGATTTCGGTGAAGGCCTCATCGGTCGCGACCATGATCGCGGCCTACCGCCTCGCTTCGGAGACCTTTGACCACCCGCTGCACCTCGGTGTCACCGAAGCCGGACCGCTGCCCGGGGGACTCTTGAAGGGGACGGCCGGTATCGCGACGTTGCTCGCCGAAGGCATCGGCGACACGCTTCGCTACTCGCTCACCGCCGACCCGGTCGAAGAGGCGCGCGCGGGGCGCCAACTACTCGAGGCGCTCGGTCTGCGCGAGCGAAAGGGCCTCGACCTCATCGCCTGTCCGAGTTGCGGACGCGCCGAGGTCGACGTCATCAAGGTCGCCACCGAAGCCCAGGCCGCTCTGTCGGAACTGAACCTGCCGATCCAGGTGGCGGTGATGGGTTGCGTCGTGAACGGTCCGGGAGAAGCCCGCCACGCCGACCTCGGCATCGCCGCGGGCAAGAAGCGCGGCCACCTCTTCATCCAGGGCCAGATCGTGCGCGTCGTTCCCGAGGACGAGATGGTCGCCGCTCTCGTCGAAGAAGCGAAGAAGATCGCCGCCGAGGGCGTGGCCGCGCGCCTGGCCGCTCGCGACGTCAGCGCCGAGGCCGAAGCCGCGGCCGACCGGGCGCTCCTGCTCGACGACCGTGGCGGCGACGCTAACCACGACACTGAACGGATTGAGAAGATTCGCCTGCGCACGCAGCACTAGTTCGCACCTCGCTAGGCTTTCTCAACGCAGTGAAGGAGAACAGTGGCATCCCAGAGCGTCCTCACCCCCCAGGCCGACGACTTCCCACGCTGGTACCAGGACGTCGTCGCCAAGGCCGAGATGGCCGACAACGGACCGGTGCGCGGCACGATGGTGATCCGTCCCTACGGCTACGCCATATGGGAGCGCATCCAGTCCGAGATCGACACGCGCATCAAGGCAACCGGAGCCCAGAACGCCTATTTCCCCCTGTTCATCCCCGAAAGTTACCTCTCCAGAGAGGCCGAGCACGTCGACGGCTTCAGTCCCGAACTGGCGGTGGTGACTTTCGCGGGCGGTGAGCAGTTGGCCGAACCGATCGTCGTGCGCCCCACGTCGGAAACGGTGATCGGCGAGTTCATGGCCAAGTGGATCCAGAGTTACCGCGACCTGCCGCTGCTGCTCAATCAGTGGGCCAACGTCGTTCGCTGGGAGTTGCGTCCGCGACTCTTCCTCCGTTCCTCTGAGTTCCTTTGGCAGGAGGGTCACACCGCCCACGC
>JADGOK010000056.1 GCA_017882985.1 Acidimicrobiales bacterium | reverse complement strand
TCGCCAAGGCCTGGCGCGAGTTCATGGTGACCTACCCACTCATCGTCGGCCCGACGTGGACCCAGCCGCCCTTCGAGTTGGGATTCGACATCGCCGACGCCGAGTCGGCACTGAAGGTCGTCGAGATGTTTCGCTTCGTTCTACCCGCGAATCTGCTCGGGCTGCCGGCCGCGTGTGTGCCGACGGGCGTCGCGAACGGACTACCGACCGGGGCGCAGATCATTGGTGACCTCTTTCGCGAGGACCTCTGTCTCGACGCCGCCGAGGCGGTGGAGCGGTCCGTGGGGGTCTTGACGCCGATCGACCCGCGACCGTAATTCGGTGACGCCGGCGATTCGGCCCATTGCCTACGACGACGTCGCCGTCGCCGCGGCGTTGGTGCGCGACGGGTCGCTCACGCCCGAGGCGGAACGAGTTGACGACGTCGAAGTTTATTGGGCAGCCGTTCTCGAGACGCGCGCTCGTGGTGGCGACGTACTGGTCGCTGATCTGGACGGCGAGGTCGTCGGGGTCTGCCAGGTGATGATCTTCCAACATTTTCAGCACGCGGGCGGTTGGTGTTGCGAACTCGAGAGCGTCCACGTGCGCGATGATCGGCGACGTCGCGGGATCGGCGCCGCGTTACTCGCGAGCGCCGAGGAGTTGGCCGTCGACAGGGGCTGTTACCGGATGCAGCTCACCAGTCGCAACGTGCGCGACGACGCCCATCGTTTCTATCGGGCGAACGGGTACGTCCAAACGAGTCAGGGCTTCAAGAAGTCCCTAAGGTCCTAGAACCTCGCGCAGGTCACCGTCGTCGACGTCGAAGACGAAGCCGCGAATCTCCGTGTCGTCCACGAAGGGACTGGCCTTCAGGTTGGCGACGGTCTGGGCCACGTCGAGATCGACGTCCCGGTAGGCGCCGAGGCGAAACGGTGGGCGCTCACCAAACGTCGTCGTCAGTTCACCTTGTAACTCGTCTTCGTCGAAGGTCTCGAGGCCGCAACGGGTGTGGTGGATCACCATTACCGATGCGGTACCGAGCAGGCGTTGACTCAAGAGCAGCGAGCGGATCGAATCATCGGTCGCGAGACCGCCGGCGTTGCGGATCAGATGCGCTTCACCCAGCTCGAGCCCGAGCGCGCCAAAGAGGTCGAGACGAGAGTCCATGCAGGTCAAGACCGCCAGGCGCAGGCGCGGCGCCGTGGGAAGGACGCGATGGCCGTGTTGGGTGACGTAGCGGTGATTGTGGGCGAGGAGGTCGTCAATGACGCTCATCACGCCATTCTAGGAAACCCGGACGTGGCGGTTGACGAGCGTGGTCGGGGCCGCCGGGCGCTCGACACGCTCGCTACGCTCGCCAGTGGAGGTGGATATGGAAAGCATGGATGCGGTTCGAGCGGAGCTTCGCCAGCCGGCGCTGGATCTGCAGTCGCTGATCCCCGAGGTCCTGAAGGGTTACGCGCAGATGTCCAAGGCGGCGATGAGTGAGGGCGCGCTGTCGAGCCTGACCAAGGAGTTGCTCGCGGTCGTCATTGCGATCACCCGTGAATGCGACGGTTGTATCGTCGCGCACACGCGGGGCGCGCTGCGCCACGGTGCGACGCGACAAGAGGTGGCCGAGGCGATCGGTGTCGCGATCTCGATGAACGGGGGACCGGGCACGGTGTGGGGACCGAGGGCCCTGCGGGCTTTCGACGAAGCGGCCGAGGCCCGCTCAGCCTGAGACGGCCACTGCCGCGAGGCACCGTCAGTTAAAACTGTACGGCAGGTGTTTGACGCCGTTCACGAAACTCGACGCCAACTGCGAGGGTGCACCGGTCGCGTGGATGTTGGGCGTCTTGGTGAGCAGTTCGCGCCACATGACGGTGATCTCGCGACGCGCGAGGTGCGCGCCGAGACAGAAGTGCGGACCGGGGGCGCCAAAGCCGTAGTGATCGTTCGGCGTGCGCGCGACGTCAAAGACGTAGGGATCGTCGAAGACCTCTTCGTCGCGGTTCGCCGAATTGTAGAAGAGCAGCACCTTGTCGCCCGCTTTGAGATCGAAGCCCGACATCGTGTAGTCAGTGGCCAGGGTGCGACGCATCCAAGTTACCGGCGAGGCCCAACGGACCATCTCGTCGGTCGCGGTCTTGGCGAGCGACTCGTAGTCAGCGACCAGCAGTGCTTTCTGGTCGGGGTGCTCGGTCAGCACGTGCAGTCCGTGCGCGATCGCGGTTCGCGTGGTCTCGTTGCCCGCCGCGACGAGGAGAACGAAGAAGGAGGCCAACTCCTGCTGGGTCAGTTTCTCGGTCTCGATCTCAGCGTTAACGAGCGCGCTGGTGATGTCGCCGACGGGATTGTCCCGGCGGTACTTACCGAGCTCTTCCATGATGCCCGTCAACGTGACCGCGGCCTCGAGGTTGGCGAGCACGGGGTCTTGGCCTTCGGGGATGTACTCGGGGTCACCCATCGAGAGGATGATGTTCGAACACCGCAGCACCGTCGCGTACTCACTCGGCGGCACACCCATCATCGTGCAGATGATCTCCAAGGGAAACGGCGCCGCGAAGTCGGCGACGAAGTCGCCCGTACCACCCTCGAGGGCTCGACGGAGTAGTTCGCCGGCGACGCGCTCGACCGATTCCTCGGTCGCGCGGACGGTCTGTGGATTGAACGCGTTCGAGACAATGCGTCGCAATCGGGCGTGTTTGGGATTGTCGGTCGAGATCATCCCCGAGAAGTACTCCACCATCTCGGTGGGCAAGTCCATTTGAGAGACCGCGCCGGGTCCCGAGAGAAAGACCTCGGGGTGTCGCGAGGCGGTCGACACGTCGCGGTGCCGGGTCAGTGCGTAGTATCCGGCGCCCTTGGGAAAGTCCACCGACGTGCCTTCGATCACGGGCTCGTCGTGAAAGGAGATGGGCAGGTCACGGCGCATCACCTTGAAGGCCTCCTCGCGCTCGGGCCACGGCCGACGCCAGAAGTCCAGATCGGACAGATCAATGTCCTTGGCTCGCCAGGTCACGGGGTCGTCCATGGGCGAGAGTTTATTGATTCGACACGTTGGGGTCACGAATACGCGCTCCCACGGCAGACTGGAAGCATGGTTTCTCTTACCGACCCCGAGCGCTCGACGAGGCTGAAGGCGCTCAACGCCCTGCTCGACCTGATGCGTCCGGCGGTGCAGGCCGACGGCGGCGATCTGGTGCTCATTCGCGCCGACGTCGAGACCGGTGTCGTCGAGGTCCAGTTGCAGGGCGCCTGCTCGAGCTGCGCGATCTCTTCGACGACGCTGCAGGGTGGCGTCACGCGAATCCTCACCGATCGCCTGGATTGGGTCACCGAGGTCATCGGGGGAGTGGACGACTCCATCGACCCCGAGGATTCGATGTCGCTGGGTTCGGGTGGCTACGTGCCGCGCTACCGCCAGTTGTAATTTTCCGAAAGTTCCGTCGCGAATGTTCGCGTCTTCCATTATTATTTAGTTAGGTGAACTAATGGAAACTGCAACCACGAACGAAACCGCGGCCCGACTTCGAAGGGCCGTGACGCGACTCAACCGGCGACTGCGCTCGTCGTCCCTCGGCGGCGTCTCGCCCGCGCAAGCCTCAATGTTGGCGTCGATCGAAAATCTGCGCCGTCCCTCCCTCGGCGACCTGGCCGTCGCCGAACAGGTGCAGCCGCCGTCGGTGACGCGTCTAGTTCGAACGATGGAGGCCGCGGGACTCATCGCCTGCTCGGCCGACCTCGACGACCGTCGATGCACCCGCGTGCAACTGACGCCGCTCGGACGCAAGGAGATCGCCGCCATCCGACGGCGCAAGACCGAGTTCCTCGAGCGCAAACTGCAGTCACTCTCGTCGGGTGACCAACGAAAGGCCGAAGAACTCGTTCGCTTCCTCGAGGTCTTGATCGAGGAATCGTGAGCGCGGTGCGAAAGTTCTCCTCGCGCACTTTCGCCGCGTTAAGCGTACGGAACTTCCGTCTCTACTTCGCCGGCCAGCTGATCTCGGTCTCGGGCACGTGGATGCAGACCGTGGCCCAGGGCTGGCTGATTCTCAAACTCACGGGGTCGTCAGTGGACCTGGGGATCGCGATCGCGTTGCAGTACCTGCCCATGCTGGTCTTCGGCTCCTACGGCGGACTCATCGCGGATCGCTACGAGAAGCGTCGCATCCTGTACTTCACCCAGACGGCCGCCGGTCTCTGGGCCCTCGTGCTGGGCCTCTTGGTCACGACCCATCACGTCACGGTCACGTCGGTCTACGTCGTGGCGTTCCTCTTGGGCCTCGTGAACCTCTTCGACGTGCCCGCGCGTCAGGCGTTCGTCCAGGAGATGGTCGGACGCGACCTCATCGCCAACGCGGTGAGCCTGAACAGCGTGTTGATGAACTCGGGGCGCGTGGTGGGTCCGGGCATCGCCGCCGGCCTCATCGCGCTCGTCGGAACGGCCGCGTGCTTCTACACCAATGCCGCGTCGTACCTGGCGGTCCTGTTGGCGCTCGCGATGATGCGCAAGCGCGAGTTCCTGCCGATGAAGACCGTCCAGCGCCAGAGTGGGCAGCTTCGTCTCGGTCTGAAATACGTTCGTCAGACGCCGCTGCTGCGCAACGTGATCCTCGCGGTCGCGGTCGTTGGCATGTTCGCGTTCAACTTCACCACGACCCTGCCGCTCCTGGCGCACACGACCTTTCATCAGCGCACCGCGACCCAGTACGGCATCTTGATGAGCGCCATGGGCGTTGGCGCGATCATCGGCGGGCTCTTCATCGCCCACCGCTCGAGACCGACGCCGAAATTGCTCGCGATGCTGTCGCTGGGCTTCGGTCTCTTCATGACCTCGGTGGCCTTCGCCCCGACGTTGCTGTGGGCCGAGATTCTGCTTGTTCCCTGCGGCGCGTTCTCCATCGCCTTCATGTCCTCAGCGAACGCCACGTTGCAGCTCCACTCCAGTCAGCAGATGCGTGGACGGGTGATGAGTCTCTACGGCATTGCGTTTCTTGGCACGACGCCCGTCGGTGCGCCGCTCATCGGTCTGATCATCGCGGGCACCAATCCGCGCATCGGACTGTTCGTGGGAGCGCTACTGACCTTGGTGACGGGCCTCGGTCTGGTCATCACGATGCGCCAGAATCTGCGCAGCACCGAGACGCTCCAGGCGGTCTCGGCCCTCTAGACCTTCTGCGCCTTCGGTTCCTTCGGTAGTCCGAGAGCCCGCTCACCGATGATGTTGC
This sequence comes from Acidimicrobiales bacterium, assembly GCA_017882985.1. GTDB lineage: Bacteria > Actinomycetota > Acidimicrobiia > Acidimicrobiales > RAAP-2 > RAAP-2. Next base: position 1,259 of record JADGOK010000056.1, on the reverse strand, counting down.
GCTGAATCTCGGCGGTGCCGCCCCAGATGGTCTCGGACCGAGAGAAGAAGAAGGACGCCTGGATGTCCGAGACCGGGTAATCAGCGCGGCCTCGGCGGTGCCCCGGCAGGGTACCCTCGGCGTCGCCCTTGCCCGAAAGAATCTGGGCTTCCATACCGAGCACGTCGAGCGCGAGCTCCATCGTGCGCCGGTGTGCCTCGGACCAGAACATCTTGTTGCACGCGCCGAGCAGTGCGGCGTTGTGGGTGTCGTTGAGTGAGTCGGTGAGCGAACGATAGCCGTTGATCTGCATGATCTTTACCTGTTGCCAGGACTTGACGAGTTCGTCGCGCACCCGTCGGTCGTTGCTTATGTTTCGTCGCTTGGCTTCTTTGACGATGAACTCCCACTCCTTTAAGAAGCGTCGATAACCGGTCGTCGAGGATGATCCGCGTTCAAAGCCCAGCGTCGTCATCGCGACCTTCCAACCGTTGTTCACGCCGCCGATGACGTTGTCCTTCGGACAGCGGACGTTGGTGAAGAAGACCTCGTTGAATTCGGCCGAACCGTCCACCTGGGTGATGGGCCGCACGTCGACACCGTCCTGGTGCATCGGCACGAGCAGGTAGCTGATGCCTGCGTGCTGGGGTGCGTCGGGGTCGGTGCGCACGAGCAGGAACGCGAAGTCGGCGTGTTGGGCCTGCGTCGTCCAGACCTTTTGGCCGTTGATGATCCATTCGTCACCGTCGAGAACTGCGTTCGTCTTGAGACTCGCGAGGTCCGAGCCGGAATCGGGCTCGGAGAAGCCCTGACACCAGGTGATCTTGCCCTGCAGGATCCCGGGAATGAACTCCTTCTTCTGCTCGTCGGTGCCCCATTGCAGGATCGTGGGCCCGACGAGCGTGTCGCCGAAGAAGTCGGCGCGCATCGGTGCGCCAGCGTTGGCGAACTCTTCGTTCAGTACGACCAGTTGCAGCAGGGAGAGCCCCTTGCCGCCGTATTCGACGGGCCAGCCGGCGCAGATCCATCCACCGGCGTAGAGGTTGGCGGGCCAACTCTGATTGAAGGCCTTTCGCTCGTCGTCGGTCATGGCGAAGTCGGACGAGAACCAGCCGTCGGGCAGGTTCTCCTTGAGCCAGTCGCGTACCTCGACGCGGAACGCCTCGGCCTCTTCGGGGTATGTCAGATCCATAGATGGCAGCGTAGCCAAGGCGCGCGAGGTACTCCAGCGCCATTTGTGCCGCTCGTGGAATTGGGGGAGAATAGAGAACTTCGCCGAA
>JADGOK010000055.1 GCA_017882985.1 Acidimicrobiales bacterium | reverse complement strand
TCAATGGAGGCGGGCCCCCACGAGCCCTTGGCGTAGGTCTCTACTGGCAGGGGATGTTCGAGCAGTGGCGCGGCGACCTGCCACAGTCGCTCGATGCCGTCCGAGCGCGTGAACAGCGCGCGGTTGCCGAGCATCGCCTCGAGGATCAGATGCTCGTACGCCGCGAGCCCGTGCGCCGCCTGGAACGAGTCCTGGTAGTGAAACGTCATCTCGGCCGCGCCCAGGTGCATCTGGGGACCAGGTTCCTTCGCGAGAAAGTGGGCGTGGATCGATCCCGGATCGGCGAAGTCGACGACGATCTTGTTGCCCCGCCACTCGGGCGAATGCCGGCTCGTCGGGAAGAGCCGCATCACCGGCTCGTCAAACCCAATCGTGATGACCTGGCGACTCTGGGCCATGCACTTGCCGGTGCGCAGGTAGAAGGGCACGCCCTTCCAGCGCGTGTTCTCCACTTCGGCGCGTAGCGCGACGAAGGTCTCGGTCTGGGAGTCCTTGGCGACGCCCGGTTCGTCACGGTAGCCCTCGTACTGACCACGCACGACCTGGGTCGGGTCAATCGGACGGATCGTCTCGAAGACCTTGTGCACTTCGTCGCGCAACGGTCGGGCCTCGAGCGACGTGGGCTGCTCCATGGCGATGAAACCCAGTACCTGAAAAAGGTGACTCACCACCATGTCGCGAAACGCGCCCGTCCCCTCGTAGAACGAGCCGCGACCTTCGACCGACAACGTCTCGGGCACGTCAATCTGCACGAAGCAGACGTGATCGCGATTCCAGAGCGGCTCGAAGAGTCGGTTCGCGAAACGCAACGCCAGGATGTTCTCGATGGACTCCTTGCCCAGGAAGTGGTCGATGCGAAAGATCTGCGTCTCGTCGAAATTCTCGATCAGGGTGTCGTTGAGCGAGATCGCCGAGGCGAGGTCGACACCGAAGGGCTTCTCGCAGATAATGCGTGCGTTCTCGTTCAGACCGGTCGATCCGAGCAGGTCGACCAACGCGATCACGGCATCGGGCGGCACGGAAAGGTGGAAGAGCCGGCGCACGAAGCCGCCGATCTCGCCTTCGGCACGTCGTACCGCCTGGGGCAGGGCATCGGCTCCGTCGGCTTCGGCCACGGCGAAGGAGAGTGAGGACTCGAATTCCTGCCACAGCACCCCTTCGGGCACGTGCGTTCCGAACTGGCGGACCGCGTCTCTCGCGTAGAGACGGAACTCGTCGTTCGACATCGCCGAATGCGCACGAGACGAACCGATGATGCGGTAGTGGCGCGGGAGCAGGCCGGCGTCGGCCAGGTGGTAGAGCCCCGGGATGATCTTTCGACGCGCGAGGTCGCCCGTCGCGCCGAACAGGACAATAACGTGGTTGTCCGGGACCTCTTCGTCGACTCCAGTTATTGGCGAACTCACCTAGCTACCCCCGCTCGTGATCGTGCGAACCGTCGAGTCGACGCCCACGAGGATCTGATGGACCAGGGCCGGCGCGAACAGACCGTGTTCAACGACGCCGGGTGTTGAAGAGAGCCACGGGGCCAGAGCGGCCGGGTCGTCGAACACGCCGAGGTAGTCGGCGATGACGCCGCCGTCGGGACTCGCGGGCACGTCGCGCACCTCCACGGGTGAGAGGCGACGCAGCGTGTTCGCGAGGCCGAAGGCCATGAGTTCCAACGGCACCGGACCGTGGAGTGCGTCGACCAACTTGGAGGAGTCGACGATGACGATAAAGGACGTGGCGGCACTGGCCACCAACTTCTCTCGAGTGTGTGCTCCGCCACCCCCCTTATTCAACCAGCCGTCCGCGCTGACCTGATCGGCACCGTCGATGGCGACGTCGAGTTGGTCGAGGGTGTCGAAGGTCTGCACGTTGAGTCCCAGGGCCCGCGCGTCGCGTTCGGTCCGAGCTGACGTGGCGACGAAGACGCAGTCGAGATCGCGCCGGGCCAGTTCGCCCAGTAGGTAGGACACGGTCGATCCGGTGCCGAGTCCGACGCGCATACCGTTCTCGACCAGTTGCGCGCCGGCGTGCGCGACGAGTTGTTTCTCGGTTTCGACGCTCACGCGGTGGTCGCGGCGCTGTCGGCCATGATCAAGGAGCGCTTCGCCGTCACGCGTCCGGCGGGAATGGAAGTGTCGCCGCGAATGAGAGCTGACAGTGCCGTGCGTGCGTCAGTCCCGCTCACCACCCAGAGGATCTGGTCCGCTCGGGCGAGCGCCGAATAGGTCATCGTCATCCGGCGTGTTCCCTGGTAGGGAGCAGTGACGGCGACCAGCCGATCGGTGACGTCGAGAACGAGGTCATCGGGCACGAGTGACGCCGTGTGACCGTCGGGACCGAGGCCCAGGTGCACGAGGTCAAAGCGTATCGGGAGCAGCGCCGCGTACCGGGCCGCGGCGTCGTCGAGGTCGACGTCCTCGACCGGCATCGCGACAATGGTCGGCGCCACGTCAGCCAACGCGTCGCGCAGTCCCGTGAGGTTTCGCTCGGAGCTTGCCGGCGGGGCGATCCGCTCGTCGACCTGGTAGATCGTCACGTGGCGCCACGTCACGTCGCGCTGCGCGAGGGCGCGCAACATGGGCCGTGGCGTTCGTCCGCCACTGACGGCGAGGTTGAACGTCCCAGCGTTGTCCACGCAGCGTTGTGCCGTTGCGGCGATGAAGTCCGCCGCCGCTTCGGCCATTTCGTCGGCGTTGGCGAACGAACGAAGCTCGTGGTGCACGTCAGGACGATTTCTCGACGTGTCCGCCGAATTCAGCGCGCATGGCTGAAAGGACCTTCGCGGCGAACTCGCCGCGAGTGCGCGATTCGTAGCGTTGCCACAGCGCGGCGCTGATCACGGGAGCGGGAACCGACTCTTCGATGGCGGCTTCGACCGTCCAGCGACCCTCGCCAGAATCAGCGACCCGACCGCTGTAGCTCTCAAGCTCGGGCGAGCGCGCGAGTGCGTCGGCCGTCAGGTCGATGAGCCAGGAACTGACGACCGATCCGTGTCGCCAGACCTCGGCGACCTCGGAGACGTCGATGTCGAACGAAAAGTATTGGGGGTCACGCAACGGCGCGGTCTCGGCGTCGACTTGCACGTCGTGCGTACCGGCGTTCGCGTGCTTGATGATGCTGAGCCCCTCGGCGATGGACGCCATCATCCCGTACTCGATGCCGTTGTGGACCATCTTGACGAAGTGGCCCGCGCCGCTAGGGCCGCAGTGCAGGTAGCCCTCGGACGCCGTCCCGTCCGTGCGCGTCCGTCCCGGGGTTGCTGCACTTCCGTCGTCGCCCGGGGCGATGGACTTGAAGACCGGGTCGAGGCGTTGGACGACCTCTGCTTCGCCGCCGATCATCAGGCTGTAGCCCCGCTCGAGTCCCCAGATACCGCCGCTCGTTCCACAATCGACGTAGTGCAGTCCCAGCGTCCCCAGGTGCTTGGCGCGGTCGATGTCGTCGCGGTAGAACGAGTTGCCGCCGTCGATCACGACGTCGTCGGGTGAGAGGAAGCGAACGAGTTCGTCGAGCGAACCCTGCGTCACGGCGGCGGGGAGCATGAGCCAGATGGCCCGGGGACGCTCGAGCTGGTTGACGAGGTCCTCCAGGGACGTCGCGGCGACGACGCCGTCACCGACCATGGCGTCGACGGCATCGGTACTCACGTCGTAGACCACGCAGTGGTGGCCGTCGCGAACCACGCGGTGGACCAGGTTGGCGCCCATGCGCCCGAGTCCCACCATGCCTAATTGGGTCGGCTTAGTCGTCGCCACGGGCGTCCTCGTTTCCCTTGAGTGTGCGGTAGTGCGCGATCAGGGCGTTGGTCGACGAGTCGTGGGTCAGTTCAGCGTGTGAATCCAGTTCGGGCAGGATCTCGTTGGCGAGTGCCTTGCCGAGTTCTACTCCCCATTGGTCAAAGGAATCAATGCCCCAGATCGTGCCCTGGGTGAACACCGAGTGCTCGTAGAGCGCGACGAGCGAACCCAAGAGACGCGGACTGAGTACCTTGGCGAGAAGAACGTTGCTCGGTCGATTGCCTTCCATGACTCGATGCGCTACTTGACGCTCGGGCGTGCCGGCGGCGCGTACTTCAGTCTCGGTCTTGCCAAAGGCGAGCGCCTGGGCTTGGGCGAAGACGTTGGACGAGAGGACGTCGTGATGCTCGCCAAGCGGGTTGAGGCTCTCGGCGAAGCCGATGAGGTCGAGCGGAACCACCGTCGTACCCTGGTGGATCAGTTGGTAGAAGCTGTGCTGGCCGTTCGTGCCCGGTTCTCCCCAGTGGACCGCGCCCGTCGCGTAGTCCACCCGGTCGCCGTCCAGGGTCACGTGCTTGCCGTTGGACTCCATCGTCAGTTGCTGCAGGTACGCCGGCAACCGCTTGAGGTACTGGTCGTAGGGCATCACCCCGACGCTCGGGTAACCGAGGAAGTTGGCGTTCCACACCGCGATCATGCCCATCAACACCGGAAGGTTCTGGGCGAGAGGCGCGGTGCGAAAGTGTTCGTCCATGGCGTGAAAGCCTTCGAGCATCTCTCTGAAGTGCTTCGGGCCGATCGCGAGCATCGTCGAGAGGCCAATGGCCGACGCCATGGAGTATCGACCTCCGACCCAGTCCCAGAACTCGAACATGTTGGCCGGGTCGATACCGAACGCGCCGACCTTCGCGTCGTTCGTCGACACCGCCACGAAATGCTTGGCGACCGCCGACTCGTCGCCGAGACTGGCGACCAGCCACTCGCGAGCCGATCGGGCGTTGGTCAACGTCTCGAGCGTGGTGAACGTCTTTGAGGAGATGATGAAGAGTGTCTCGTCCGCGGCGATGTCGCGCACCGCTTCGACGAAGTCGGTGGCGTCGACGTTCGAGACGAAGCGGAACGTCAGGTCGCGACGACTGAAGTGGCGCAACGCCTCGTAGGCCATCACTGGACCGAGGTCGGAGCCGCCGATGCCGATGTTGACGATGTTCTTGATCGGCTTTCCGGTGTGCCCCTTCCAGGCGCCCGAGCGAACCTGGTTGGCGAACTGCTCCATTCGTTCGAGGACCGAGTGAACCTGACGGACGACGTCGACGCCGTCGACGATCAGCGTCGCGTCGCGCGCCATGCGCAACGCCACGTGCAGGACGGCGCGGTCTTCGGAGACGTTGACGTGATCGCCTCGAAACATCGCGTCGCGCCGCTCGGCGAGATCGCTCTCCTGCGCGAGCGCCACGAGCAGGCGCATCGTCTCGTCGGTGACGCGATTCTTCGAGTAGTCGAGGTAGAGGCCCACCGCTTCGGCGCGCAACCGCGCGCCGCGTTCGGGATCGGCGGCGAAGAGGTCGCGAAGGTGGAGGTCCGCAATCTGAGCGTGGTGCGACGCGAGCGCCAGCCACGCTGCTCGTTGTCGTAACGGGAGCGAGGTCATCGGAGCCGTCAGTCCGCGTTGCCCACGGTCGAGAGCCGACCACGAGTTCGGGGCGCGACACTCAAGTGGCGTTGGGATTGTCGAGATTCCACGTCACAACGGTAGGCGCGAAACGCGCTCACAACCGCGGTGTCGGCTCGAACTGCCTCGCGGGGTGCGTCGTCATTCCCCAATCGCCTTGGTGGGTGCTCCCTCGGAGTGGCCACGGCCGCCTGAGAACGGGTGAAATGTGGACGATTATCGCCTCCGTGCATGGAATTTGGTCGAAGCATGGTTCTATTTCCATCTGTTACGACGTAAACAGTAGGCAAAAGATGCAATTTAAGCCATTGGAGACGATCGAGGATTGAAGCGGCCTCGCTCGGGGAGTCCGCAGTTTGCGAACCCGCCATCGGCTGGCGCAGGCGAAGTTGGCCGAGAACGCCAACGTCTCACTCTCGGCGCTCAAGTACCTCGAAAGTGGTCGCGGATCGTCGCTCGCGACGTTCCGTCGGCACTGAACCATCGACGAACTACTTCGTCACCGCACCGACCCGTGATCCGGGCGAGTCCAAATTCTCCTCGAACGGCACGGCCGTCCCGGCCTAGAGTCTGCGTAACGAGTCTCCCAAGGGCGACGATGTTGATTGCGAAGTGGCAACGGGTCGCCGAGGAAAGGACGTGACGACATGCTGGGCCGTAAGAACTACACGCAGGACGAGTTTGATCAGGCGAAGGCTGCGGTCAGGGCCCAGGTCACGGCGTACAAGAAACTCGTGAAGGCGGCGGCGGGCGTCAAGCCGAAGAAGAAGCTGCTCGGGTCCATCGACACCTTCGAGACGTTGTTCTTCAACAACATGGTCCTCGTCCTCGACCGCTACTTCGTCTACCGCGTACGCCTCGTCGCGGGCAAGGACGCCAACGCGCTGAACGAGGTCGAATTATTGTGCGAGTCGCTGATGAACAACCGCGGCGTCTTGCGCGTGGGCAACGTGATCAAGTTCATTCCCGAGCAGACGGTGCTCAAGCTCCACCCGGGTGACGCGATAACGCTCTCGCAAGAGGACTTCGAACGACTGTCGTCGGCGTTCTTTGAGCAAGTTCAGA
>JADGOK010000054.1 GCA_017882985.1 Acidimicrobiales bacterium | reverse complement strand
GCCGGGGTGACGGGACTCATCTCGCGTCAGTACGTGTTCTACACCGCCTACAACGTCGAAGCCGACCTGCGCTCGCTGATCTACCAGCACCTCACGTGGTTGTCGTTCAGTTTCTACGACCGCGTGCAGTCCGGACAACTCATCAGTAGGGCCAACAGCGACATCCGCAGCGTCCAGATGTACGCGACGTTCGCGCCACTCATCCTCGTCCAGTGCTGCATCGGCGTGGTCGCCTTCGGCTTCATGTTGTCGATCAACGTGGTGCTCGCGATCATCGCGATGACCGTGATGCCGATTCTCTATTTCGTCGGGATCAAGATGCGCCGCGTGATGTTCCCGATCTCGTGGATCACCCAGGCCCGGCTCGCCGACGTCGCCACGATCGTCGACGAGAGCGTGAACGGCGTGCGCGTCGTCAAGTCCTTCGCCCAGGAAGAGGCCGAGATCAATCGACTCGCCGACGCCGCCGAGCGCGTTGCGTGGGCCTACATCAAGGACGCCCAGATCCGCGCGATCTGGTCGCCGTGGGTTCAGAACCTGCCCCAGTTGGGACTCGCGCTGGTGCTGCTCTTCGGCGGTTGGATGGTCATCGACGGCCACCTCGGCATCGGCGCGATCCTCGCCTTCAACGCCTATCTGCTCATGCTGCAGGCACCGTTCATGATGCTCGGCCAGCTCGTGATGATGGGCCAGCGCGCCAAGGCCAGCGCCGAACGCATCTTTGAGATCCTCGACGAGCGTCCCGACATCGTCGAACGCCCCGGCGCGTACGACCTCGACCAGGTGCGCGGCGCGATCGACTTCAACCACGTGCGCTTCGAGTACGCCAACGGCGCCGAGATCCTCGTCGACTTTGACGCCCACATCGAGGCGGGCGAGACCGTCGCGATCGTCGGTCGCACGGGCTCGGGCAAGTCGACCATCGCGCGGCTGGTGACGCGCTTCTACGACGTGAGCGACGGCGCGATCGCCATTGACGGCCACGACGTGCGCGACCTGACGCTCTCGTCGCTGCGCGCCAACGTCGGGGTCGTGCTCGACGAGCCGTTCCTCTTCTCGATCTCCATCCGTGACAACATCGCCTACGCCCTGCCCGACGCGTCGCTCGAGCAGGTCGAGACGGCCGCGAGATCGGCGAACGCGCACGAGTTCATCGAGCAACTCCCCGAGGGCTACGACACGGTGGTCGGTGAACGCGGCTACACCCTCTCGGGCGGACAACGCCAGCGCATCGCCATCGCCCGGACCCTCCTCGTCAATCCCCCGATCCTGATCCTCGACGACGCCACCAGCGCCGTCGACGTCCACGTCGAAGCCGGTATCTACGAGGCCCTCGGTCGACTGCTCACCAACCGGACCACGATCGTCATCGCACATCGCATCTCGACGATCGCCCTGGCGAGCCGCGTGATCCTGCTCGACGAGGGACGCGTGGTGGCGAGCGGCACGCACGCGGAGTTGCTCGCGGCGACGCCGCTCTACGCCCAGATCCTGGCCCAGACGACGTCGGGTGACGACTGATGGCCTGGGGCGGCGGCTGGAGCGGTGGTGGCGCGATGTTCGGGCGAGGTGGCGACACCGCGGGTCTGCCCTTTGGCGGTATCCCCACCGAGTTGATGGACGAGGCGACCAAGTTGATGGCGAGCGAGCCGGCCCACGAGCCGTCGCGCCTCATCTTCACCCAACAGCCCAGTGCGAGGGAGCGCCAACGACTGACGCTGACGCGTCTCGTCAGGGCCTACCCCCGCTATCTGGTGCTCGGGTCGGTGCTGGTGATCGTGATCAGCCTGATACTTCAGTCCGGACCCCTCCTCACCGAGTTCGCGATCGACAACGGCATGCGGATTGGTCACCACTCGCTGCGCGTCGTGATGATCTGCGCGGTGCTCTACCTGGTCGTCGGCCTCGCGAGCGCTCTCCTGCAACGTCGTCAGATCGACGTCACGGGAAAGCTGGCCTCGCGGGTGATGCACGATCTGCGCATCCGGGTTTTCACTCACTTCCAACGGCTCAGTATGGACTTCTTCACCGAAGAGAAGGCCGGCGTCTTGATGAGCCGCATGACCAGTGACATCGAGAACCTCCAGCAATTGATCCAGGACGGCATCAGCCAGTTCGCCATGCAGGGACTCACCATGATCGTCATCACGATCGTGCTGTTCGCCACCAACGTCACGCTCGCCGCGTGGACGGTACTACTGGTGGTCCCCTTGCTGTTCGTCTTTTCGATCTGGTTCCATCACGCCTCGGAGAAGGGCTACCTGCTGAGTCGCGACCGCATCGCGAACGTGCTCGCGGACCTGTCCGAGTCGCTCTACGGAATCCGGGTCGTGACCGCGCACAACCGCCAGCGCCGCAACATCGTTAACCACCGTCACGTCGTCGGGGCGTACCGCGACGCGAACCTTTACACCGGGCGCGTCCACGCGATCTACGGGCCAGCCACCATCATGATCGGGATCCTCGGGCAAGGGCTCTTGCTCGGTATCGGCGGTGACATGGTCCTGCACCACCAGTTGAGCATCGGCAAGCTCGTCGCCTTCTTCTTGTTCCTCAACCGCTTCTTCCAGCCGATTCAGCTGCTGGTCCAGCAGTACAACGCGCTTCAGCAGGGACGTTCGTCGATCATCCGGCTGCGCGAACTCCTCGAGACGCCCCCGTCGGTCGACGAGGTCGCCGACGCCACGACGTTGGCCACGATCGAGGGTCGCATCACCTTCGAGCACGTGAGCTTCGGCTACGACCCAGCCAGGCTCGTGCTGCACGACGTGAACCTCGAGATCGCTCCGGGTGAGTCCGTGGCCTTCGTCGGACCGACCGGCGCGGGTAAGTCCACGATGGCCAAACTCGCGAACCGGTTCTACGACCCGACGTCCGGGCGCGTCCTGCTCGACGGCGTGGACATCAAGACCGTGACCCTGCGCTCACTGCGCTCCCAACTCGGGGTCGTACCCCAGGAAGCCTTCCTCTTCGCCGGGTCGATCCGCACCAACCTGAGTTTTGGTCGCAGCAACGTCACCAGTGACGAGATCGAAGAGGCGATCGACGTGGTGGGCCTGCGCGAGCTCGTCGATCGCCTGCCCCAGGGCATCGACACCGTCGTGCACGAACGCGGTCAGACCCTGTCGGCCGGCGAGCGTCAACTGCTCGCGTTGGCGCGCGCGTTCCTCGCCCGACCCCGGGTCCTCATCCTCGACGAAGCCACGTCGTCACTCGACCTGCGCAGCGAGACCGTCATCGAGCGGGCCCTCGACCGCCTGCTCGAGGGTCGTTCGGCGATCCTCATCGCCCACCGGCTCACGACGGCCCAGCGCGCCGACCGCATCGTCGTGATCGATAACGGCGGCGTCGTCGAGATGGGAACACCGCGCGAGTTGTTGGCGGCGAACGGCGAGTACGCCAAGATGTACGGCGCGTGGCTCGAATCAGGTGGCCGCGACGCGACGCGCGCGGGTCGCTGAGAACGACCTAGAACATCGACTTGACGGTGTCGATGAGCGACGCCGCGGTCTGGCCCTCCTGGGGAATGGGGTGAACCTGCAAATGGGTGACGCCCGCCGCCTCGAAGGCGGCGACGCGCTCGGCGACGTAACTCTTGGACCCGCAGAGCGTGGTGAGTTCCAGGAACTCGGTCGGGACGGCCGCTTCGGCTTCCTTCTTCTTGCCGTCGAGGTAGAGGTCCTGGATGATCACGGCCTCCTTCTCGTAGCCGTAACGTATCGCGAGTTCGTTGTAGAAGTTCTTGCCGCGAGCGCCCATGCCCCCGACGTAGAGCGCCACCATCGAACGCTGCAGCTCGCGCAGTGCCACCACCTCGGGTCCGTCACCGATCGCGAGCAGTCCCCCGGCGGTGATCATCATTTCGCCGAGCTCGCCGCTGCGCTTGGCGCGTCCGGCCGCGAGTGGCGCGCCCCACACGTCGTTGGCGCGTTCGGGGATGAAGAGGATCGGGATCCAACCGTCGGCGATCTCCGCGGTCAGCTCGACGTTCTTCTCGCCGAGCGACGCGATCCAGATCGGAATTTCGCTGCGTACCGGGTGCGCGATGATCTTGAGCGCCTTGCCGAGCCCGGTGCCTTGATCGGCGGGCAGCGGCAGGGTGAAGTTCTTGCCGTGGTGCACGACCGGCGCCTCGCGCTTCCAGACGTCGCGACAGATCTCGACGATCTCACGCGTGCGACCAAGTGGATTCGAGTACGGGACACCGTGGAAGCCCTCGATGACCTGGGGTCCCGACGCGCCGAGGCCGAGGTGGAAACGACCGTCCGAGAGCGCGTCGATGCCCGCCGCGGTCATCGCGATGAGTGTCGGCGTACGCGTGTAGATCGGCAGGATCGCCGCGCCGATCTCGACCTTCTCGGTCAAAGCGGCGAGGTAACCCATCAGCGAGGGACTGTCGAAGCCGTAGGCTTCGGCGACCCAGACCAGGTCCAGACCGGCCTTTTCCATCTCGACGACGTCGCGGGCGGCCTGTTTGAAGCCGCCGGAGTAACTGAGCATGGTGGAGATCTTCATCGGGGCCTTTCGTGGTCGCTGCCGCCTCGTCAGAGTATCCGAACGGTCTGTTTCGTGACACTTGGCCCTAGTCGCACTGTCCTACGCTGGAAGGTGGGGCGCCAATGCCCCCTCACATCAAAGGCTGGTGACAACGTGGTCACGCGTCCGAACGAAACACCCCCGCAAGAGTTCAACCCCTGGTTGCACGTGTGTTCTCTCATCGAAAGCGCCGGCGAGTTGCTGGGCCTCGACGAGGGGATGCTCAAACGCATCATCGCTCCCGAGCGGGTACTCGAGGTCGCGGTGCCGATCCGGATGGATTCGGGAGAAGTGGCGATGTACACGGGCTGGCGGATCCAGCACGACACCTCGCGCGGACCGGGCAAGGGCGGCATCCGCTTCCACCCGAGTGTCAACGCCGACGAGATCGCCGCACTGAGCGCGGACATGTCGATCAAGTGCGCGGTCGTCAACATTCCCTACGGCGGTGCCAAGGGCGGCGTCGCGGTCGATCCCGCGCTGCTGTCGCGCGCCGAGCTCGAACGGCTCACGCGTCGCTACGCCTTCTCGATCGCGCCGATGATCGGACCCGACCGCGACATTCCCGCACCCGACATCAACACCGACACCCAGGTCATGAGTTGGATCATGGACACCGTGTCGATGCTGCGTGGACAGAACACGCCCGGCGTCGTCACCGGCAAGCCCCTCGCCATTGGCGGCACGCTCGGCCACGCCGGCGCGACGTCGCTCGGCGTCACCATCTGCACGGCCGCCATTCTCCAGCGCATGGGGCGTCTCGCCAACGAACAGCGCGTCGTCATCCAGGGCTACGGCAAGGTGGGCGCGCCGCTCGTCAAACTCCTGAGCGACCGCGGCATGAAGATCGTCGGCATCGCCGACATCCGTGGCGCGATCCACGTGCCCGAGGGCATCAATCACCTGCGCCTCGCCGAACACGTCGCCGAGGCCGGCACCGTCGTTGGCTACCCCGGCGCGGAGCTGGTGCCCGCCGACCTGCTCTTCACGTTGCCGAGCGACATCGCGATCCCCGCGGCCCTCGGTGGCTTCGTGACCGAGGACATCGCCAAGTCAATGTCCGCCTCGATCATGGTCGAGGCGGCGAACGGACCCACGACCGGCGAGGGCGCGGCCGTGCTCGCCAGCCGCAATATTCCGGTGGTACCCGACGTGCTCGCCAACGCCGGCGGGGTCGTCGCGTCCTACTTCGAATGGGCCCAGGACCTCCAGGGATTCATGTGGGAACGAGAACTCTTCCAGCAGCGACTGGAAAAGACGATGCACGAATCGTTCAACCACATCTGGGCGCGCCACAAGGATCTCAACGTCACGTTGCGCGAGACCGCCATCGCGGTCGGCGTCGAGCGGATCGCCGAAGCGACGGAACTTCGCGGGCTCTTCCCCTAAGCGGGATCAACGTTATGGACAACTGCGTGGCCGACGCCGTGCTCCTCGACGTCAGCCACGCAGCCGATAATGCCGTCAGCCCCGGTCGGTCATCGACTGGACCGGGGCTGCACGTCGGCGACTACTTCTCAATCCGGTGTTCGGCCACCCGCCTGTCCGGCCGCGCCAAGAACTCGTAGAGCGCACCGATCAAGACGATGAGCGCCATCACGAGCAGCGTGACCCAGCCGTAGTTGAACAGCGCCCGCCCGCTCGAAAGAGCGCTCGGCCACACGATGTTGATGAGCATGAGGCCCAGATAGACCAAACCACCTATCGACACCGGCATGCCCCACTTGCCGAGGGTGAACGAACCACTCGGCTTCCAGCCCCGGGATCGGGCGATCACCGAGCCGAGCACGGTGAGGAAGAACGACAGGTAGATCCCCGACACCGCGAACGACACCAGCGCGTACAGCGCGTTGATGTTGGCCGGGTAGTCGAACCACAAGATGTGCACGGGCTTGGAAGGATTCACCAGAACGAGCAGCAAGAACAGGAAGGGAATCACGGTGCCCACCACGATGGCGTTGGCCGGCGTCCTGTGACGCGCGGAGACCTTCTTCAACATGTTGCTCCCGGGCACGGCGCCGTCGC
>JADGOK010000053.1 GCA_017882985.1 Acidimicrobiales bacterium | reverse complement strand
GCGATCGCCGCGGCGGCATCGATCAAGCGAGTCCTGCCACCGCGGGCGAATGAGGACCCTTCGTCGCTCCGTCGAATTCGTGCCTTCGTCGAGACGTCCACCGTGTGGCACACGATCGGACAATAGTGAATCCGTACCAGCTCGCCAGTCGCGCTGCCGATGAACTGCGTTACATGAGTGGCGTGAGCTCCTACGACGTCGCCGTCGTGCTGGGCTCGGGCTGGCGCGAAGGTGCCGAGGCGTTGGGTGAGCCCACGAGTGAGGTTTCGACGAGCTCGCTGACCGGATTCGTCGCGCCGACGGTCGCCGGACACGAGGGCCATATCCTTTCGCTCAACGTGGCCGGGCGCAACGTCGCGCTCGTCGCCGGACGCGTCCATCTCTACGAAGGAAATAGCGCGTCCCAGGTCGTCCACCCGGTTCGCACCGTCATCGCCGCGGGTGCGAAGAAGATCGTGCTCACCAACGCCTGCGGCGGTATCGATCCGACCAAGGGACCCGGCACGGTGGTGGTCATTCGCGACCACGTCAATCTCACGGCGACGTCGCCGATGGAGGGCGCGTCACCCCCGGAAGGCTACGGCTCGCGCTTCGTGGATCTCACCGATCTCTACAGCGCCCGACTTCGCGCGCTGGTGCGCGACGCGGCCCCGCAACTGAGCGACGGCGTGTACGCCGGCTTTCGAGGGCCGCACTACGAGACGCCCGCCGAAGTGGCGATGGCGCGCACGATGGGCGCGACGCTCGTTGGCATGTCGACGGTTCTCGAGGCGATCGCCGCTCGCCACCTCGGCGCCGAAGTCCTCGGCCTCAGCCTCGTCTCCAATCTCGCGGCTGGTGTCTCGTCGGGCCCACTCAACCATCTCGAGGTCCTCGAGGCCGGCCAAGCGGCGGCCTCGGGCCTGGGCGCGCTGTTGGCGCAGTTGGTTCCCCTGTTGTGAACGCGACCCTCGTCGAGCGGGTGAGGTCCTGGATCGAGGGCGACCCCGATCCCGCCGACCGGGCCACGATTGAACAGTTGCTGGATGACGGCGACGAGAAAGAGCTCTCGCGACGTTTCGACGTTCCCCTGCGATTCGGCACGGCCGGTCTACGCGGTCCGGTCATGGCCGGTCCCGCGGGAATGAACCGCTACACCGTGCGCCGAGCGACCCAGGGGGTCGTCGCGTGGTTGGAGCGCCTCGGCGTGGATCCGTCGCGGGGGGTGGTGGTCGGCCGCGACGCGCGCCGCGGTTCGGAGTCGTTGAACGACGAGGCCGTTCGAGTGTTGCTAGGTGCCGGCGTTGCGGTCATCGAAATGCCGCGGCCATTACCGACGCCGCTCGTCGCGTACGCGGTGCGGGCCCTGGGCGCGGCCGCCGGCATCATGATCACTGCCAGCCACAATCCTCCCGACGACAACGGCTATAAGTTGTACGCCGCCGACGGCGCGCAGATTGTGCCCCCGAACGACGAACTCGTCGAGGGCTTCGCCAACGCGGCCGGCCCCGCCACGCTCGCGGATCGTTCGAGCCCCCTCCACCGCGTGGCGTCGAGCGAGCTGTGGGAGAACTACCTCGACCACTTCTCGCGTCGCTTCGCGGCCCCGGGAACAAGCACGTTGGCGATCACCTACACGCCACTGCACGGCGTAGGTGGCGAACCGATGATGGAGCTCTTTCGCGCGGCCGGGTTCGTGGCGGTGACGCCGGTGGCCGCACAGTACGCGCCCGACGGGCGATTCCCGACGTTGCCGTTCCCCAATCCCGAGGAGCCGGGCGCCCTCGATCTGGCGATGGCGACGGCCGATCAGAACTCCTCGGACCTCGTCATCGCGAACGACCCCGACGCGGACCGTTTGGGCGTCGCCGTTCGCGCGCCTGGCGGATGGCGCGTGCTGCGCGGCGACGAGATCGGCTGGCTCTTGGCGTCGACGTTGCTCGACGAAATGACCGCGAGTGACGACGTCGTGGCGACGACGATCGTCTCCTCGACGATGCTCGAGTTGATGGCGCGCAGCTCGCACGTTCGATTCGTGACGACACTGACGGGCTTCAAATGGATCGCCCGTGCGGCGGGCAGCGGGGTGCTGCGCTTTGGCTACGAGGAAGCGCTCGGGTTCGCCGTCGATCCGCTCGTCGCCGACAAGGACGGCATGTCAGCGGCGCTGGCGATTTGCCAGTTGGCTGACGATCTCGCGAGGTCCGGTGCGACGCTGCTCGACCGACTCGACGAGATCGAGTCGCGCTATGGCGTTCACGCTGGCGGACAACTGTCGCTTCGAGCCGATGGCCCCGGGGGCGCGCTCGCCATCGCCGCGGCCTTGCAACGACTCCGCTTAGCGTCTCCCTCGACACTGGGTCATCTGCCAGTCAGTTCGCTCGTCGACCTGGCCGAGGGCTGGCACGGTCTTTCGGCGACCGAGGGCGTCCTCATGGAGCTTCGTGGGGCGGGCCGGGTCGTCGTTCGCCCGTCGGGTACCGAGGCGAAACTAAAGGTCTACATCGAGATTACGGCGAGCCCCGATGACGGTCGCCCCTTGGACGAACAGCGCAAGATCTGCGGGGCCCTCCTCGCTGCGGTGCGCGAGGAGATGGCGGAACTCTTACGCCTCTAGGTTTCGAAGTTCGGCGTAACCGGGCTTGATCACCGTGTTGATCATCTCGAGCCGCTGGTCGAAGGGAAAGAACGAGCTCTTGGCGGCGTTCAACGTGAGCCACTCCATGTCGGCCAGCGTCCAACCAAAGGCTTGAGTGCACGCTGCGAACTCGCTGCTGAGTGAAATGCCCGACATGAGTCGGTTGTCAGTGTTGAGTGTGACGCGAAAACGCAACTGGCGAAGGATGTCGATGGGATGGCTCGCGATCGACGTCGCCGCGCCGGTGTGGACGTTCGACGAGGGACAGATCTCGAGCGGAATACGGCGGTCGCGAATGAAGTTGGCGAGCCGTCCCAGTTCGTAATGGTCGCCGACCCGGGTGATGTCGTCGATGATGCGCACGCCGTGTCCCAGCCGCTCCGCGTCGCAGAACTGCACGGCCTCCCAGATCGACGCCAGACCAAAGGCCTCGCCGGCGTGCACGGTCATGTGGAAGTTCTCGCGCTGCACGAGGTGAAAGGCGCTGAGGTGGTGCGTGGGTGGAAATCCATCCTCGGGACCGGCGATGTCGAAGCCGCAGACACCCTGATCGCGAAAGGCAACGGCCAGTTCGGCGATGATCTCGCTCAGGTGGGCCTGGCGCATCGCCGAGAGGATGGCGCGCACGATGATGACGTGGCCTTCGCTGCGGGCCTGCTCGGCACCCGCCGCAAAGCCGATTAACACCGCCGACACGATCTCGTGCAACGTGAGCCCACCGGTCATGTGCAGCTCGGGCGCGAATCGCACCTCGGCGTACACCACGCCGTCGCGGGCCAGATCAACGGCACACTCTGACGCGACCCGTTCGAGGTGCTCCGCCGTCTGCATCACGACCGTCGTGTGGGCGAAACCTTCGAGATAGCGCACGAGGTCGCTGCCGGGAGTGTCAGCGATGAACCACTCGCGCAGATCGTCGAGATTGTTCGTTGGTAGTCCCGTATAGCCAATCTCGCCGGCGATCTCCACGACCGTCGCCGGACGTAGTCCACCGTCGAGGTGATCGTGCAGCAGCACCTTGGGTGCCTTTTGAATGATGTCAGTGGTGAGCGCGGGAGCGGCCATGGACCAAGGCTATCCACCCTCGTCGTTACGTCTTCTCTACGCGCTCGAGTAGCAGGGGCCGGGCGTTCACGGATTCGTCACCGAGCACTACCGCGTCGGCGATCGTGGCGCGCCCACGTTCGAGGTGCGCGTCGTCGTCGGCGTGCAGCTCGAAAAGCGGTTGACCGGCGCTCACCTCGTCGCCGCGGCGCACCAGGCAGATAACGCCGGCGGCGGCGCTCACCGGGTCCTCCTTGCGCGCCCTTCCGGCGCCGAGGCGCCACGCCGCAATACCGACCGACAGGGCGTCCACCGACTGCACGACGCCAGCCCGGGCCGCAACGACGAGTTCTCGACTACTCGCGACCGGTGACGTCGCGTCGACGTCGCCACCTTGGGCCAGGATCATCTGGCGGTAGACCTCGTACGCGGAGCCGTCGTCAAGTTTGGTGGCGGGGTCGACGTCGATGCCCACGAGTTCGACCATGATGCGCGCGAGGGCGAGCGTCAGTTCACGTACGTCGCTCGGTCCCGCGCCTCGAAGAACCTCGACCGACTCGGTCACTTCGAGGGCGTTGCCCACGCAGCGACCCAGCGGCTCGTCCATGGACGTGAGTTGGGCCACCGTCGCGACACCGTGGCCGTGGCCGAGCGCCACCATGGTCGTGGCGAGCTCGCGAGCTCTGGCGTAGTCCTTGATGAAGGCACCGCGCCCGACTTTGACGTCGAGCACGAGCGCGCCGGTACCTTCGGCGATCTTCTTGGACATGATCGACGAGGAGATGAGCGGGATGGACTCGACCGTGCCCGTCACGTCGCGTAGCGCGTAGAGCTTGCGGTCGACGGGTGCGAGGCCCTCGCCGGCGGCGCAAATGACGGCCCCCACTCGTTCGAGTTGATCGCGGATCTCGTCGTTGGAAAGGGTGGCGCGCCAGCCGGGGATCGTCTCGAGTTTGTCCAGGGTGCCGCCGGTGTGGCCGAGACCACGACCCGAGAGTTGCGGCACCGCCGCGCCGCACGCCGCCACCAGAGGGGCCAGGATCAACGAGATCTTGTCGCCCACGCCGCCGGTGGAATGTTTGTCGACAGTCGGCCGCGAAAGTCCGCTCAGATCAAGCCGTTCGCCCGAAGCGATCATCTGCGCGGTCCACGTGCGTAGTTCGTTCGACGCGAGGCCGTTGAAGAAGATCGCCATCAACAGGGCCGACATCTGTTCCTCGGCGACGTCGCCGTTCACGTACGCCGTCAGGATCCACGTGATCGCTGCGTCGCTGAGCGCGAAGCCGTCGCGTTTGGCCGTGATGACGTCGACCGCGGACCAGGTACTCAAGAACCGCTCCGCGGACCGAGATCGTCGGGTCCGAACGCTCCCGGGAGCAACTCGATCAGTCGGGTGGGCGGGCTCGACGCGCCCGCGTCAACGAGAAGCTCACTTCCTCCGTGTTCGAAGAGCAGTTGACGACATCTTCCGCACGGCGCGATCGGTTCGCCGTCGCCCGCGACGATCGCGACCGCCACGATTCGGCCGGCGCCTTGACGAACGAGATCGCCCAGCAATGAACACTCCGCGCACAGCGTGAGGCCGTAACTGGCGTTCTCCACGTTCGATCCTTCGATCACGCGTCCGTCACTCGTGTAGCCGGCGGCGCCTACGTGAACGTGGGAGTACGGCGCGTACGATTTGGCGGCGGCGACTCGGGCTTTCGCGCGCAGTTCGTCCCACGGGATCTCATTCAAACTGCTCACGGCTAAACAGTACACTTCGCTTTGCGTGACCTACTTTCAAAACTCCGCCGTCGACGTGAACGACGAAGTGCGTGACGCACTCAGCGATGGTCACGGCGTCGTCGCGCTCGAAACCACGATCGTGGTGCACGGCCTGCCCGCACCGGTGAACATGGACGTCGCGCGTCAGTGCGAAGCGGCCGTGCGCGCGAGCGGATCAGTGCCGGCCACCATCGGGGTGCTGGGCGGTCGCGTTGTCGTCGGTCTCACGACCGGTGAGCTCGAGCAGCTCGCTTCGCCCTCGCGTGACGCGGCCAAACTCTCCGCGCGCGACCTCGGGCTCGCCGTCGGCACGAAGCGCGACGGTGCGACCACCGTCGCCGGAACGATCGCCGTCGCGCGTCGCGTCGGTATTGACGTCATGGCGACCGGCGGTCTCGGCGGCGTCCACCGCGGCGCCGCGCAGAGTTATGACGAATCGGCCGACCTGACGGCGTTGTCGAGAACCCAGGTGCTGGTGGTCGCTTCCGGCGTGAAGTCGATCCTCGACGTCGGTGCGACGCTCGAGCGACTCGACACGCTCGGCGTGCCCGTCGTGGGATTCCAGACGTCGCAGTTCCCGGGCTTTTACCGTAGCGACAGCGGCTTCGCTCTCGATTGGTCGGTGACGAACGTCCGTGAGGCCGCCGCGGCCTTTTTGGCGCACCGGGAGTTCTCCTTCACCGGCCTGTTGCTGGCTAACCCGGTAGCGCTCGATCGCCAACTCGACGCCGCGCTGCACGAGCGCGCGTTGGAGAGTGCGCTCGCCATGGTGCGATCGACGGGCGTGAGCGGCAAGGACGTGACGCCGGTGCTGCTGAGCGAATTCGCCCGTTACACCGCTGGTGCCAGCGTCGAGGTCAATCGGGACCTCGTGGTGGCGAACGCCGAGCTCGCCGGCAAGGTCGCGGCCGCCATGTCGAGCGCGAGAGCGTGACCCGCCAGCGAGTCGTCGTCATCGGCGACGTGATGCTGGACGTCGTGGTGCGACCCAACGAACTGGCGGCTTTGACGAGTGACACGCCGTCGAGCGTGCGGATCGGTGCCGGCCACCATCGGTGTGCTGGGCGGTCGGGTCGTCGTCGGTCTCACGACCGGTGAGCTCGAGCAGCTCGCTTCGCCCTCGCGTGACGCCGCCAAACTCTCCGCGCGCGACC
>JADGOK010000052.1 GCA_017882985.1 Acidimicrobiales bacterium | reverse complement strand
ACCTGGGAGCAGACGCCCCGACTCGACGATCTGCGCCGGGAACTGTCACTCACGTAGTGACCGCGTCGCGCGCGGTTCGCATCATCACCGAAGTGGCGGCGGTCGATCGACCGTTCGACTACCTCGTGGGTGGGAACACCGCGCAGGTCGGCATCGGCGACCGCGTGCGCGTGGACTTCAACCACCGATCGGTGCGCGGTTGGGTCGTGAGCGAGGTCGACGCGGTCGGTGAGCTGAAACCTCTCACCAAATGGCTGGGCTACGGTCCACCGCCGCCACTGCTCGACGTGATGCGGTGGGCGAGCGCGCGTTGGTGCAGCCCGATGTCGCGGTTCCTGATCTCCTCCTCGCCCCATCGACTCGTCACGACACTGCCCGACGCGCCGCGTGCGAACGCGCTGGCGACGAGCGTCGCGAAGGGGGCATCGGCGAACGAACCCGGCGTGTGGCAACTGTCGCCCACGAGTGATCCGCTGGCGCTCATCCTCGGCGCGTACGAGACCTGTCGCGAACGAGAGGGATCGCTGATCGTGCTGGTGCCCACCGAATCGTGGGCTCGACGACTGCGCGGTCGACTCGAGCAACGTGGTTGCGCGGTCGCGTCGGGCGAGAACGAGTGGGACCGGATGCGTGCGCGGTGGCCCGTGATTGTCGGCGCCCGTGGCGTGGCCCTGGCGCCCACGCCGCGCGTCGCGGGCGCGGTCGTCGTCGACGCCGACGACGAGGCCTTTCGCTCCGAGGCGGCACCGACGTGGGACGCGGTGACGATGCTGCGCAAGCGCTGCGAACTCGATGGCGCGCCTCTGTGGTTGACCTCGATGATCCCGTCACCGACGCTGCTCGACCGCGGCGCGTACCACGAAGGCAGCGATCTCGTCGGGGGTTGGCCGCGCGTGGTGGTGCTCGACCGTCGCCAGAGTGATCCGCGCGACGGGGCGCTCTCGCGCGAGGCGCTCGACGCGGCGCACCGGGCCCTCGCCGGTGACGAAGCCGTCGCGGTCGCGGTCGTGCTGCAACGACTCGGCAAGGGACGACTGTTCGCCTGTCGTCGTTGTGGGGAGTTGGCGCGCTGCGCCGTTTGCGCACAGGGCGAAGAGGAGTTCGACGGTCAACTCGCCTGCGCCCAACGACACGCCCCGCGCGCGAATTTCTGTCAGGCCTGTGGCGCGACGAATCTGCGGCGGGTGCGCGTGGGCGTGACGACGTTGGCGCGCGACGTCGCGGCCCAACTCTCCCAGAGCGTCAGCGAGGTCACCGCCGCGAGCGACGCCGACGTCCAATTGAATCGCGTTGTCGTCGGCACTGAAGCGATTTGGCAGCGCGTGCGGCGCTGCGGCGTCGTGATCTTCGTGGACTTCGACCAGTACCTCCTCGCGCCGCGCGAGTCGGCACGCCGGGCGGCGGTGACGGCGGTCGGCAAGGCGGGGCGCCTCGTGGGCTCGCGTCGAGAAGGTCGCGGAGAGGTCGTGCTTCAGACGCGCCGCGGTGAGGATCCGGTCACGCTCGCGCTGACGTCGGGGGACTTCACGCAGTTGATACAAGACGACCGGGAGACCGCCGAGCTCCTCGCGCTGCCGCCGTACGGGGCACTCGCCGAAGTGAGCGGTGACGGTGCCGAGGAGTTCCTCGCCGGGCTGGGCGGTCCCGACGTCACCGTGCATCCGTCGCCCGGCGGCTTCACGGTGCGCGCGCGCGACGTCACCACGTTGAGCGACGCGCTCGGCGCCTTGGCACGACCGAGCGCCAAAGTGCGAGTGGCGATCCGGTAGTGGGCGGTAGCGTGGTTTCGTGAGTACTCTGCCCATACGTGTCTACGGCGACCCGGTGTTGAACCAGGTGGCGACCGAAGTCGACAACATCGACGGCCGCGTCGTGGCCCTCGCGGCTTCGATGATCGAGACCATGTACGAGGCGCCGGGCGTGGGCCTCGCGGCCAACCAGATCGGCGTGCAGAAGCGCCTCTTCGTCTACGACAAGGGTGACGGCCCGGTCGTCATCGTGAACCCGGTCATCGTCGAGTCCCAAGGGGAGTGGACCTACGAGGAGGGCTGCCTTTCGGTGCCCGGGATGAGTTGGGAGATCACGCGGGCGAACGCCGTTCACCTGACCGGCTTCGACCTCGACGGCAACGAGATCGACATCCAGACCGACGAGTTTGAGGGCCGCATCTTCCAGCACGAGATGGACCATCTCGACGGCGTGTTGTTGATCGAACGTCTCGACGCGGTGCAGCGCCGGGAGGCGAAGAAGCTGCTGCGCGCCCAACGCGTCCAACTCACCGCGAACGATCCCGACGGCCTCCAACGACTCCTGGGTGAGTAGATGCGTCTGGCGTTCTTCGGGACTCCCGACGCGGCCGTCCCGTCACTTCGCGCCCTGGTGGACGCGGGGCACACCATTGAAGTCGTCGTCACTCGTCCCGATCGGCGCCGCGGGCGTGGTGGCGAACTGAGCGCCAGCGCCGTCAAGGTCGCGGCGCTGGAACTGGGGTTGCGCGTCGCGCATCTCGTGAGTGACGTTGACCAGTTTGCGGTCGAGCGTGGTGTCGTCGTCGCGTACGGCGCGATGATTCCCGCGACGTTGCTCGAGCGAGTGGCGATGCTGAACGTCCATTTCTCGCTCCTGCCACGGTGGCGAGGTGCCGCCCCGGTCGAGCGGGCGATTCTCGCGGGCGACGAGGAGACGGGCGTGGACGTCATGTCCCTCGAAGCCGAGCTCGACACCGGCCCGATCCACCTCGAGCGACGTGTGGACGTGGGAGAAAAGACCGCGCGACAGCTGACGAACGAACTGGCCGAACTCGGCGCGCTCGCGCTCGTGGAAGTGCTCGACTCGCCCGAGTTGCTGGCGAACCCGCGTCGCCAGGAGGGCGAAGTGACCTACGCGGCGAAACTCACGACGGAAACGTTCCATCTCGTGCCGTCCATGACGCCAGAGTTGTTGACGCGCACCGTGCGTCTGGAACGTGCGTACGCCTTCGTGAACGAGCGACGCCTCAGGGTGATGAAGGCGCACGTGGTCTCGGGCGACGACGCGCCGGGTTCAATTCGCGCCGAGGGTGGCGTCGTGACGCTGGCGGGCGAGGGCGGTGGCGTCACGCTCGATGAAGTCCAGCCCGAGGGCGCGCGGGCCATGACCGGTTGGGCGTGGTGGACCGGCGCCCGCCTCGACGCGGCCTCCGTGCGGTGGACGTGATGATCGACGCGGGCCTCTAGGCTGAAATCGTGACGTTGATCAACGCTGGACCGTCGGGTTCCCTGCGACTGGCCCCCTCGATTCTTGCGGCTGATTTTGGCGCGTTGGCGAGCGCGGTCCACGAGATAGACACCGAGACCGACTGGCTGCACGTGGACGTGATGGACGGTCATTTCGTGCCGAACGTGTCGATCGGTCCTCCCGTCGTCCAGTCACTTCGTCGCTACAGTACGAAGTTCTTTGACTGCCATCTGATGATGAGTGAGCCGGGCCGTTACCTGGAAGCCTTCGCTAAGGCGGGCGCCGACGGCTGCACCGTGCACGTCGAGGTCGGGGGCACGCAGGGACTGATCAGCGACGCCCGGGCGCTGGGACTACGCGTGGGTTTGGCGGCGAACCCCGACACCGCGTTCGAGAGGGTCGCGCCCTTTCTCGGCGACGTCGATCTGCTGTTGCTCATGACGGTCTTTCCCGGCTTCGGGGGACAGTCCTTCATGGGCGAAGTCATGGGCAAGGTCGAAGAGGCGCGCCACGAAGTGGACAGCAACTCGTTGGCGATCGATATTGAAGTCGACGGGGGCATTGACGCCACGACCGCGGTGACGGCCGTGCGCGCGGGCGCGAATGTCCTCGTCGCCGGTTCAGCGATCTTTGGGCACAGCGATCCGCTCGAAGCGGCGCACGCACTGCGCGCCGCCGCCCTCACCGGTCGCCCATGATCTTTTCGAATACCGAATTGATGCTCCAGGCCGTGCAGGCCGGTGAGAAGGCCCGCTACCTCGCGCCGCCCAATCCCTGGGTGGGGGCGGTGATCGTGAACGAACGCGGCGTGATCGTCGCCGAAGGACACACGCAGGTCCCCGGAGAGTCGCACGCCGAGATCGACGCGCTGCGACGCGCTGGTGACGCGGCGAGAGGGGCCACGATGGTCGTCACGCTCGAGCCCTGTTGTCACGTGGGACGTACCGGGCCCTGCACCGACGCCATTATTGCCTCGGGCATCGCGCGGGTCGTGATCGGAACGCTCGACCCTGACACGCGTGTGTCGGGCCAAGGCGTTGAGCAGCTGCGCGCGTCGGGCGTTGACGTCGAGATCGGCATCGAAGAAGACGCCGTTCGGTCCCAACTGGCCGCCTACCTCTGGCACCGCGTCACCGGTCGTCCCTACGTCGTCGCCAAAGTCGCCGCCACCCTCGACGGCGCGGTAGCGATGGCGGACGGCTCGAGTCAGTGGATCACCGGCGAGCCCGCGCGACGCGACGCGCACGTGCTGCGCGCCCAGAGCCAGGCGATCATTATCGGCGCGGGGACCGTGCGCAGCGACGATCCACAGCTCACGGCCCGACTCGACGACATCGTCCTTGAGCCACTTCGCGTCGTGCTCGGCGAAGCGCCCGCGGGCGCCAAGGTCCGACCGTGCCTGGAGCGCCACGGCGACATCGGTCTGGTGCTCGACGAACTGGGTCAACTCGAGGTGCTCCAGGTGCTCGTCGAAGGTGGTCCGGGCACCACGAGTGCCTTCTTCGAGGCGGGGCTCGTGAACCACGTCGTGTGGTACATCGCGCCCGCGTTCGCCGGCGGTGACGGCACCGTGGGAGCGCTGCGAAGCCTTTCGACACCGACGATCAGCGTGCTGCGACGGGGCCGAGTGGTCAGCGTGGGGAGAATCGGCGAAGATATACGGGTGGACGTGGAGGTCTGATGGCGCTGTCAACGATCGAAGAGGCGATTGCCGCGTTGCGCAACGGGGGCATGGTCGTGGTCGTCGACGACGAGGACCGTGAGAACGAAGGCGACCTCATCATGGCCGCTGAGGACGTGACGGCCGAGAGCATGGCCTTCTTCCTCGAGCACACTTCGGGCGTCTTCTGCGTACCGCTCGAGGCGGTTCGCGCCGACGAGCTCGACCTGCCCTTGATGGTGGTCGCCAATACCGAAGCCCAGCGCACGGCCTTCACCGTGACGGTGGACTACCGCCACGGCACCACGACCGGCATTTCGGCGACCGACCGCGCCGCGACGGTGCGCGCGCTGATCGATCCCGCCACGCGGCCGACGGACCTCAACCGCCCTGGTCATATCTTTCCGTTGCGCTACCGACCCGGTGGCGTCTTGAAGCGCGCGGGCCACACCGAGGCGACCGTCGACCTCTGTCGACTGGCGGGCAAGTACCCCTCGGGCGTGCTCTGTGAGATCGTCACGGCCGACAAGGCCGACATGGCTCGACTGCCCGAGCTCGAGGAGTTCACCCAGCGCCACGGCCTGCCCCTCATCTCCATCGCTGACCTCATCCGGTACCGGCGTCATCACGAGAAATTGGTTCGCCGCGTCGCTGAAGCGACACTGCCGACCGAGCACGGCGCGTTCCAGGCGTTCGTCTTTGAGTCCGTGCTCGACAACGAACAACACCTGGCGCTCGTCTACGGCGACATCAGCGACCAGCGTGACTTGCTCGTGCGGGTGCATTCAGAGTGCCTGACCGGCGACGTGATGGGTTCGATGCGCTGTGACTGTGGTCCCCAGCTGCACACCGCGCTCGCCAAGATCGCGGCCGAAGGGGCGGGCGTCGTCGTGTACCTGCGCGGCCACGAGGGCCGCGGGATCGGTCTCGGGCACAAGATCCGTGCCTACGCGCTCCAAGAGGACGGGCGCGACACGGTTGACGCGAACCTTGAACAGGGCCTGCCCGTGGACTCGCGCGAGTACGGCATTGGCGCCCAGATTCTGGTGGACCTCGGCGTGACCTCGATGCGGCTCATGACCAACAATCCGAGCAAGTACGGCGGACTCGAGGGATTCGGCCTCAATATCGTCGAGCGCGTGCCGATCGAGAGCCGACCGACCGAGTTCAACATCGACTACCTGCGCACCAAGCGCGAACGGATGGGTCATCTGTTAGAAGGTCTCGATGACCTCGACTGAGGACACTGACTTCGATCCCAAGGCGGCCAAGGTGCTTCGTTCGCGGGTGGGCGAGTACCTCGAGGGTGGCGGCGAAGGGCGCGGACTTCGCGTGGGTGTGGTCTGTGGCAAGTTCAACGGCGCGATCACGACGCGACTCTTGGTGGGCGCGCTCGACGCGCTCGACGAGGCGGGTGTGGAGCGCGCGGACATCTCGCTCGCGTGGGCGCCGGGGGCCTTCGAGATCCCGATGCTGGCGCGCTCGTACGCGAGCGGTCCACGTCCCGTCGACGCGGTCATTACTCTCGGTGCGGTCATTCGCGGTGACACCGGTCACTACGAGGTCGTGGCGGGTGAGTGCGCGCGCGGCGTGCAGGCGGTCCAGCTACGCACCGGTGTGCCGGTCGTCTTCGGCGTGCTGACGACCAACACGGTCGACCAGGCACTCGAGCGTTCACTGCCTGACGAGACCAACAAGGGGCGCGAAGCGGCCCGTAC
>JADGOK010000051.1 GCA_017882985.1 Acidimicrobiales bacterium | reverse complement strand
AAGCACGCGTAGTGAGGCTGCTAGAAATGTGACATGAAAATTGCGCTCTACAAGGAGTCGCGAGCCGGTGAAACCCGGGTCGCGTTAACGCCTGACGCCGTGAAAGCACTCGTGGGCGACGGTTGGGAAGTAGTCGTGCAGCGCGGCGCCGGAGAGCGGGCTCACTTCAGTGACGAGGCCTACGAGGCCGTCGGCGCCACGGTGAGCGACGCGCCGACGGGTGAGGTCAACCTGCGCGTCAATCCGCCGACGCTTGAAGAAATAGCCCTCGTGCCCGAAGGATCGCTGCATCTGTCGTGTCTCTCCCCGCTGCTCGCGACCGACGTCGTGAGGGCGCTGAACGATCGTCGCGTCACAATCCTGTCGTTTGACCTCCTGCCGCGAATTTCGCGCGCGCAGTACATGGACGCCCTCTCGTCGCAAGCGACCGTCTCGGGTTACCGGGCGGCGCTGGCGGGAGCGACCTACTTCGACCGTTTCTTCCCGCTGCTGACGACGGCGGCGGGGACCATTCGTCCGGCCAAGGTCCTCGTTATGGGGGTCGGTGTCGCCGGCCTGCAGGCGATAGCAACCGCGCGCCGGCTTGGTGCGAAGGTTCGGGCCTACGACGTTCGTTCGGCGGCGAAGGAAGAGGCCGAGTCCGCGGGCGCGGTCTTCGTCAAGCTCGCGGTGACCGCTGACGCCGTCGGTGGGTACGCGCGTGAATTGACCGAGGAAGAGCGTACGCAACAGCAGGCCGCGCTCCTCAGCGAAGTCGCGAACGCCGACATCGTCATCACGACCGCCGCGGTGCCGGGTCGCAAGTCCCCGATTCTGCTCACGGCGGCGATGGTCGAAGCCATGGGCGAAGGATCGCTCGTCATCGACATGGCGGCCGACGGTGGGGGCAACTGCGAATTGACCAAGGTCGGCGAAGTCGTCGAGCACCACGGAGTTCGCGTCGTCGGACTCGCCAACCCACCCGCCCAGATGGGCGCTCACGCGAGCTTCATGTTTGCCAACAACGTGCTCAAACTGCTCGGGCTCTTTGGGGCCAAGGGTCAACTGAACCCTGACTGGAACGACGAAGTCGTCATCGGTGTCACGGTCGCGCGCGACGGCGCCGTCAACCACGCGCCCACGGCCGAAGCGCTCGGCGTCGCCCACGTCGCCATAACCCCCGTTGTTGAAGTGAAGGAGAACGCCTGATGGGCAACGTATTGCTGCAGTACGCCACGGTGTTGGTGCTCAGTATCTTTGTCGGCATCGAGATCATCGCGAAGGTGCCGAGCATCCTGCACACGCCGTTGATGAGCGGTTCGAACGCGATCCACGGCGTGATCTTGGTGGGCTCGATGCTCATTCTCGGCTCGGCGACGACGAACCTCGAAGAGGTTCTCGGATTCCTCGCGGTGATACTGGGAACACTCAACGTGGTCGGTGGATTCGTCGTGACCGATCGGATGCTCGAGATGTTCAAGGCCCGAGCGCCGCAACCTCGCAAGGTTGAGGCCGAAGAGGTCACCTCGTGAGTCGTGGAACGCTTATTGACCTGCTGTACCTCTTCTCGGCGACGACGTTCCTCGTTGCCTTAAAGGGCCTCGGTAGTCCCAAGCACGCCCGTCGCGGCAACGCGATCGCGGCCGGTGGCATGCTCGTCGCCGTCGTGGCGACGTTCTTCAAGTACGTCGACGGCCACCCGTTGCACCACGTGCCGCTGATCCTGCTCGGCATCTTCATCGGTGCGGTCGTGGCGGTTCCCGTCGCACGCTTCGTGAAGATGACCGCGATGCCCCAACTCGTGGCGATCTTCAACGGTGTCGGTGGTGGCGCGGCGGCGCTCGTGTCGATCACCGAGTTCGTTCACATCAAGTCCACCCACCCCGCGACCTACGTCACGCTCGAAGTCCTCCTGGGTGTGTTGATCGGTACGGTCTCGTTCTCGGGTTCGTCGATCGCGTTCGCGAAACTGCAGGAGCTGATGACCGGTCGTCCCGTGACCTATCCCGGTCAGCAGATCATCAACGGCGTCATCGGCGCCGGCGCACTCGCCCTGATCGTGACGATTCTGGTGACCGAGTCGACGGTGCTGTTGTGGGTGTTGCTGGCGTTGTCCTTCGTCCTGGGCGCCGCGTTCGTCCTGCCGATCGGCGGCGCAGACGTGCCAGTCTTGATCTCGCTGCTCAACGCCTTCACCGGTCTCGCGGTCGCCGCGTCGGGATTCACGCTCGGATCGAACCTGCTGATCGTCGCGGGAACCCTCGTCGGCGCGTCGGGTATCTTGCTCACGCGCTTGATGAGTGCCGCCATGGGACGCAGCCTGTCCAACGTCCTGTTCAGCGCGTTCGGATCGAACATCACCGCCAGCGGCGCGACCGATCGCGACGACGGGCGAAGCGTCCGTTCCGGCAGTGCCGAGGATGTCGGCATCCTCTTGTCCTACGCCAGTCGCGTGGTGATCATTCCCGGCTACGGTCTCGCGGTCGCCCAGGGCCAGTTCGTGCTGCGCGAACTGGCCGAGCTGCTCGAGTCCAAGGGCATCGAGGTCTTCTTCGCCATCCACCCGGTCGCTGGGCGCATGCCGGGCCACATGAACGTGCTGCTCGCCGAAGCGAACGTCCCCTACGAGCAGTTAAAGGAGATGGACGAGGCGAACTCCGAGTTGCAGACGGCGGACGTCGCGCTCGTCGTCGGTGCCAACGACACCGTCAATCCCGCGGCGCGCGACGACAAGACGTCGCCGATCTACGGGATGCCCATCATCAACGCCGAACTCGCGGAGAACGTCGTCTTCTTGAAGCGTTCGATGCGACCAGGCTTCGCGGGCATCGAGAACGAACTTCTCTACAATCCCAAGACGGTCCTGCTCTTCGGCGACGCGAAGGACTCACTGACCAAGATGGTGGCCGTCGTCAAGGCCTCGTAGCGACGTCGCTGGGCCCTCGGCGGACTACCGTGCGTCGAAGTTGAGGGACCGCTAGGCCGTCAATTCGTTCAGTCGCTCAATCTGCTCGGGCTCGAGGTGTCGCACGGCGCCCGCGTTGGCTCGAACCTGATCGGGCGACGACGCGCCGGCGATGACCGAGGCGACCTGGTGATGACTCAGGAGCCACGAGAACGCGAGGCTCAGAATCGGCACGTGGATCTCTTCGGCGTAGGCGAGGAGCGCCCCGACCTTCCGTTGAAACCCCTCACTCAGCCAGTGCACGCTGCGTTCAGCGGGCATGGCGGCGAGGCGCGAGCCGGCGACGAGCGGCTCGCCGGGGCGGAATTTCCCGGTGAGAAGACCGTTGGCGAGGGGATAGAACGGGAGGAATCCCAGATCGAGCTCCTCGCAGGTTTCGAGCACACCGTCGCGCTCGGGTTCGCGGGCCAGGAGCGAGTACTGGTTCTGCACCGACACGAAAGCGGTACCGTCACCAGCGGCGAGCTTGGCCTCGCGAAGTTGCGCCGGGTTCAGGTTCGAGCAACCGATCTCGCGGACCTTGCCCGAACGCACGAGTTCCTGCATCGCCCCGATCGTGTCGGCGATGGGCACGGTGTCATCAGGAAAATGGAGTTGGTAGAGGTCGAGATACTCGGTGTCCAGGCGACGAAGTGAGTCCTCGCAGGCTTGGCGGACGTAGTCGGGGTGGGCTCCGACGTGATCGTCGTCGATGGGCATGCCGAACTTGGTGGCGACGACCGCGTCCGAGCGCCGTCCCGCCAACGCGCGACCCAACAGAACCTCAGACTGCGTGGCGCCGTAGATGTCGGCCGTGTCGAAGAAGTTGACGCCGGCGTCGAGGGCCCCGTGGACCACGTTCATCGAGGCGGTCGCGTCGAGACGACCCCCGAAGTTGTTGCAACCAATGCCGACGACCGAGACGCGCAGTGATCCGAGAGAACGTAACTCCATGCCCCTCCTTTGCTTGTCGTCAGTAGTGTACGCAAGCTCTCGTTTTCAAGCACACGGCGGTCGTTCGCGGGTGCCAACTACGATGACTGCAAGAATCTCGAAGGGATGCCTATGAAGGTCAGCGTTGATTACGATCTGTGCACCAGCAACGCCGTGTGCATGGGAATCGCTCCCGAAGTGTTCGAAGTCCGCGACGACGGCTTCCTGTACGTGTTGAACGAAAACCCGGGTCCCGAATTCGACGGTCGCCTCCGTGAAGCGGTCGCGAGCTGTCCCAACGGCGCCATCTCAATTGAGGAATAGTTCATGACCGGACCGCGGGTCCGCTTCGCCCCTTCGCCCACGGGTTACTTCCACGTCGGGTCCGCGCGCACCAGTCTCTTCAACTGGCTGTTCGCTCGCCAGAGCGGTGGCACCTTCATCTTGCGAATCGAGGACACCGACGTCGAGCGCAATCGCGACGAGTGGCATCAAGGGATCATCAGCGCGATGGCGTGGCTCGGCATGGATTTCGACGAGGGGCCGTTCCTTCAGAGTGAGCTGCGTCGTGATCACGAGTCCGCCGCCGAAGCGCTGTTCGCGGGCGGCTACCTCTATCCCTGTGACTGCACTCGCGAGCAGATTGACGAACGCATCAAGGGCAACGCGAAGCCCGGTTACGACGGATTCTGCCGGGACCGGGCCGTCACGCGATCGTCCTCGACCGCGCTTCGTTTCCGAGTGCCCGACGACGGGGTGACGGTCGTGCCCGACCTGATCCGCGGCGACGTGACCTTCCCGCACGACAGCTACGAGGACTTCATCGTGGTGAAGTCCAACGGTGGCGTGCTCTACCCCTTGGCCAACGCCGTCGACGATCGCACGATGCACATCACTCACGTGATTCGCGGCGAGGATCTCCTGCCGACGACGCCGAAGCAGGTGATGATGTGGGAGGCCCTCAATCACTGCGACGACGTGGCCTTCGTCGCGCTGCCCCTCTACGCGCACCTGCCGATGCTCGTCAACGAGCAGCGTAAGAAGCTGTCAAAACGAAAGGATCCGGTCGCGGTGGAGTCCTATCGCGATCAGGGGTACCTGCCCGACGCCTTCGTGAACTATCTGTCGCTGCTCGGGTGGAGTCCGCGCGGCGACGAAGAGATCGTCGCGCGCTCGACGTTGATCGAGCAGTTCCGCCTCGAGGACGTCTCACACTCGCCGGCGTTCTTTGACGTGAAGAAGATGACGCACATGAACGGCGAGTACGTGCGCCAATTGAGCCCCGAGGCGTTCATCGAGCAGTCCGCCCCCTGGGTGGCCCCGTGGTCTTCACCGTGGCGCCCGACTGATCGCACCGTGCCGTGGACCGAGGACCAATTCGACGCGGCGCTCTACACACGCGTCGCCCCGCTCGTCCAAGAGCGTGTCGCCACCTTGGGTGAGATCCCAACGATGATCGAGTTCTTCTTCCTGGACGCACCGACGATCGACGTGGCGGCCTTCGACAAGACGATTCGCAACGATCCGATTGCCCAGACACTCCTCGCGGTCGCGATCGAGCGCTTCGGCGAACTCGAGTGGAACGCCGCGGTGCTGCACGAAGCGACCATCGAGATCGGTGAGGCCGTGGGTCTCGCGTTGCGCAAGGCCCAGGCGCCGATCCGCTGCGCCGTGACCGGCACCCTCGTGGGCCCGCCGCTGTTCGAGTCGCTCGAACTTCTTGGCCGCGAGAGGACGCTGGTCCGGCTTCTCGACGCGCTGGCTCGTTGTTCGCCATGATCTTTGGACCCTTCAAACTCATCTTGAAGATCATCAGCATGCTGTTCACGTTCGTGCTGCTCTATTTCGCGGTGACCTTCGTCCAGATCTGGTTGACCGGTCACGAGCACTCGACGTCGACGGCCCAGGCGATCCTCGTCTTCGGTACCACCGAGAACAACGGCCAGCCGTCACCAGAGTTGAAGGCCCGCCTCGATCAGGCCCTCTACCTGTACAACCACCACCGCGCGCCGTGGATCGTCGTGACCGGGGGGAACCGGCCGGGCGATACGCACACCGAGGCGGGTGTCTCCGCGTCGTACCTGGAAGCGCACGGCGTCGCCACGACCCACGTCTTGAAGGGCTACGGCAACGACACGTGGCAGAACGTTTCGACCGTAATCAAACAGCTTCGCGCGCGCCGCATCGTGACGGTACTCTGCGTGACCGATCCGTTTCACGAGTACCGCGCCATGGCGATCGCGTCGTCCCAGGGCCTCGTACCGACGCCCTCTCCGGTGCGCAACTCACCCACGATCAACCACTCGCTGTGGCGCTACTACCTGAAAGAGACGTTGGAGGTCGGCGTTGGTCGCCTCATTGGATACGGACGACTCAGTTCATGGACGACGACGGCATCGAAGATTCCACTGCCCGGTGGCGGTTAGGGCGCGCACTCGGATAAGATTGCCCAGCCCTTCGGGGGTGGTGTAATTGGCAACACAACTGGTTCTGGTCCAGTTATTCAGGGTTCGAGTCCTTGCCCCCGAGCGAATTGAGTGATCGCGCAGTACGTCACTTGTTTCAGGGTCCCATCGTCTAGTGGCCTAGGACATCACCCTCTCAAGGTGGAGGCACGGGTTCGAATCCCGTTGGGACTGCGTTTGAAATCTGTCACGTCATCGTGAACAGCTGAACCTGTGAAGGCTATCGGAAGCCTTCACCCTTTGGTTGGTAGTCGCGGTTGGGGTCGATTCTCGTTTC
>JADGOK010000050.1 GCA_017882985.1 Acidimicrobiales bacterium | reverse complement strand
CTTCCCTCGGGATGGAACATCTTCACAGGAACGCCGCGAGGTGACCCGGGTGGTCAATGGGCGAGTGACCACGTCGTGGTGGGTGGCGGGCTTCTGCAGCTCAACACTTGGAAGGATCCGGGCTACAACAACGAATGGGTTACGGGTGGGTTGTGTCAGTGCGGCACCGCAAAGACGTACGGCGCCTACTTCGTGCGTTCGAGAATGACCGGTCCCGGTCCCACGCAAGTGGAACTGTTGTGGCCGGTCGCGGGCTGGCCGCCAGAGATCGACTTCAACGAGACGTTTGGTGCCGTCGACTTGTCGATGGCGACTACTCATTTTGACGCAGCGAATGATCAAGAACAGCGGACCGTGAACGTCGACATGACCCAATGGCACACCTGGGGCGTCGTGTGGACACCGACGTCGATTTCCTACTCTGTTGACGGGAACATTTGGGGAATCGTTACGACGCCGGCGGCGATCCCGAATCAGCCAATGACACTCGACCTCCAGCAGCAGACGTGGTGTAGCGCGAATTGGGCCTGCCCAAGTTCTCCTCAGTCCATGCAGGTGGATTGGGTCGCGGAGTACACGCAGTCTGCCCAGTCCGTCCAACAGACCCCGACCGCCCCGGCGACCAGGTCAACCTCGGTCGTGAGTCCGTTTGCATTCAATTCTGCAACCCTCTCTCGATCGCTCAAGGCGCAGGTCTCGAAACTCGCCGCGCGGATCAAGGCGCGAGGAGGCGTCGGCGTTTCGCTCATTGGTTACGGTGACGGGTTGGCAGTCTCCGGACAGGCACGAAGCATCAGTAGGGCGAGGGCACTGGCGGTCGCGGCTTATCTCAGAAAGTGTCTAGCTGCCTTGCACGTCACCGGAGTCTCGATCGCCGTGACGAGCCAAGCTACTGCTTCCGCGCTGACTTCGAAGACTCTTCGTGCAGCCACGGGACGGACTCGAAGAGTTGTGGCCCGCATCAGTTAATCCGCCGAATCGATATCTCGTCATTGCGCACCATTGTGGCGACACGAGGACGGTAGTACGGCTCACGTAACTCTCTACGGTTCAGTTTCCTTCCGCCGCGCCGGACGGCTACTGAGCAGCGAATTTGGAGTTGGTACCAATTTGGGACGGCACTAACCGGCGCGTGAAGGCTTCGGAGTCGTGTGCAACGCGTGACGACTTTCCGGCAAAGATCGATGCATCTGATGCCACGCGATCCTTGGACGACACGTGTTGAAAGCGTCTGCGAGAATGTGCGCTGCCCAATCAGCCGGCGAAGGATGATGGCGAATTTGTCGAGCTTCGTAGAACTCGTCTGACAGCGATTCGCCGTCATTCGCTAGTGACGCACCACAAGTGAACCACAATCTCTGTTCCGTGAATCTGAGCCACGTGACTCAGCTCGGCACGTACTCCGCGACCCAATCGACCTGCATTGTCACAGGAGAAACGGGGCACTGGCGACCAACGGTGCATCGAGTCCGTTGTTCCATGTCGAGGGTCATAGGCACCCTCGGAATATGTGAGCTTTGCGCAATGACGCCCCACACTCGACCGTCCACGAGGTACGTGACAGCATTTGGCGTCCAAAGGACGCCAAATGTGTGCCACTGCGTCATGTCAACGTTCAAAGTGCTGTGATCCATCACGTTGGCGCTTCCAAAGTGGACCGTTGCGGTCGTGAATGACAAACTGCCGCCCGTCTCGCTGAAATCGATTTCGGGTGGCCAGCGGTTCGTGACGGGCCAAAGAAGCTCGACTTCGTTGGGCCCTGCACCGGTCACTCGGGAGCGTACGAAGTAGGCGCCGTAGGTGCGGGCCAGTCCACACTGGCACAGTCCACCCGTGACCCAATGGCCACGGTACTGACGGTCCTTCCACGTGTTGAGACGCAACAGCCCTCCACTGACGGTAACGTGCGAACTTGCGAATTGACCGCCCGGGTCACCACCCGGAATGCCGGTAAAGGTGTTCCAGCCCGCCGGCAACGACGTGCCGATGAAATCGTTGATGTAGCTCAGGTTGTAGCCCGGCAACGAGCTGGTGATCGGCGGCGCCTCGCCGGACGGCTCGAGACTGCTGTAAATGCCGACGGCGTACGTTGCGGTTGTTGCCTGCGCGACGTTGACGATCACTGGCGTCAAGGTGAGCGCCACCATCGCCGTCAGCGCAGCCGCGCCAAGTTTGGTTCGAGCGCGGCGCACGACTCGACCCAGGCGTGCTCGACGCCGAGGAGTTCCGGGGCCACCGTAAGAGGCGTCTGCGTGAACAGTCATGTCGAAGGTGAGAATACTGAGTTGACGGCCAAAGTCCAAATAGTCTAACTTACGTCCGCGTAATTCGAATCAGACTATTGCTGACGTTGTTCACTTGGACGCCACTCGAAGCCAATAGATCACTGGCTTCGTCCGCGCGCTCGACTGTCCGGTACCTCACGCGACGCGAATTCATGATCGCGAGAGAGCCGCAGAATGCTGCACGTCGCCATTGGATCGGCGCCGGGCGCGTCACGCGCTCAAGTAACTTGATCGTCGTGACCGACGCGCTAGGCAACCTGCATCCGGCCCTTCGAAACGGCTGGCATTCGCTGTGTCGTTCGGACGAGGTGAGCGACGTCCCACGACGCTTTACGCTGCTCGCCGAGGACTACGTCGCGTACCGGTCGCGCGAAGGTGACGTGCGGGTCTTCCTCGACCGGTGTCCGCATCGCTTCGCACCACTTTCACTCGGAACATGCGAAGGCGACGTGCTGCGCTGCGGCTATCACGGCTGGGCGTATGACGCGCAGGGTCTCTGCGTCGAGATACCCGCGCTAGGAGCGAACGCCACGATTCCTCCGCGAGCCAAGCTCACGGCTCCCGCCGGCGTCGGCGAGTCGCACGGCATGGTCTTCGTCGCACCCGACGAACCACTGACGACCCTGCCGTTCATCGCGGCGGCGAGCGATACATCGTTCGAGCGCGGCGACCTGCCCGTGATCGAGACTCGGGCCAGCGCCGGACTGTTGGCCGACAACTTCCTCGACATGGCGCACTTCCCCTTCGTGCACGCGGGCACCTTTGGGGCTGGTGAGGCCCGAGAGGTCCCGAACTATTCAGTGGAGCGCGACGGCTACACATTCAGTGCCGCGTACGAGCACGAATTCGCCAACGTCGAAGATCCCGGCGTCGCGGCGGGTCAGCGCCCCTTGCTGCAGCGCCGCCGACTCACCTATCGCTACACCGCGCCGTTTCATCTCGAGTTGGCGATTGAATTCCTCGACTCCGGCGGCACCAACGTGATCGGCTTCTTCTTGACGCCCATTGACGAAGCTAACGTGCGCGTCTACTCGAGCCTCTGGTGCGACGACCTGGGAGGTTCGCCAGAGCGGATGCGCGACGCGATTGACTTCGAGATCGCCGTTGTCAATGAGGACCTGCGTTTTCAGTCGCGCTACGAAGTGCTGACGTTGCCGTTGGACATCACTCGCGAGATTCACACT
Source organism: Acidimicrobiales bacterium (assembly GCA_017882985.1). Taxonomy (GTDB): domain Bacteria; phylum Actinomycetota; class Acidimicrobiia; order Acidimicrobiales; family RAAP-2; genus RAAP-2. The sequence continues at coordinate 3,202 of JADGOK010000050.1, read as the reverse complement.
CGCGCCGATAAGACCACAGTCGAGCTGCGGCGAATCATGAGTGACTTCGTGGCCGCCTCGATGGAGCGTGGCAAGCTGTCCTCCTGTGAAGCGCGAACCTGAGAAGCGCGTTCGTTCGAATGGGCTAGGCGTTGCGGTGGCGGCGCCAGTGCCGCCGTCCGCTGGTGATGAGTGGTGTTGAGTACTGAGCGTTGGGATCGCTTCCTGGGCGACGGTGCGGTGGTCGGTGAGGTTCGACGATGCCCTCTCGCAAGTGGCGTCGTGTCCCCGACCAAGGCGCCGGTGGTGCCGTCAATTGATCACACAAGCGGTAGGCCGCGTATTCGTAGTTAACCCTCCATCCGTGAAAGTCGGGCCACGCCTCTTCGGCCGTTCGCTCCATGGGGAAGCCAACTTCTCTCAACATCGTGACGGCAGTTTGGAACTCGCTGAACTGGAGTTGTAGTGGGTCGTCGGGCTTGGGGTCAAAGTCAAGATCCCAACCGAGTGACGTCGCAACTCGATTCGTGAGCGTGAACCCCATGCGAAGACACAACCGCGCTTGGGAAGGCGCCGTCTTTGGCGAAAGTGCCAATTGCATCGCGGCGGCGTCGAGTACCGCCAAGAGTCCGATGAGCCAGAATAGCCACGGTTCGGGTGAACGAAACAGCAACAACACGGGGTAGGTGCTGTGACTCTCCGCGACGTCGGCGGACCACGTCTCCCATTCCTTGTAGAGGTCGGGCAGCGTATCGGCAATGCCGACGAGTTGATGACGAGCGAGGAGCTCGGGTCACCAGGCCGGCGCACCGGCGCGACTTTCGAGTAGTGCCACGAGGCTTTCGCGCCGACTGAAAGCGTTGTAGAGCGTGGGGAGATAGGCAATCTGCAACGCCACGATGATGACCCACGTGGCTCCGGCGACGATATCGATTGCCGTATTCGCCCGACCGCCGATGTGTATCGCTCCAACGGTGAAGAGTGACGTCAAGGCTTGTAACAGGCCCAGAGGAAAGGAATGGGTCGTCGGCATCAACATGAGCCCGAGCCCCAGGATCAGCGTGGCGGCCCAAAAAAGCAACTGCGCGATCAGGGCCACCGGCGCAGTCGGCGCGAGGACTGCGTCCTTTTGCTCGTACGTCCTCGCAAGTCGTGAGAGGGTCAGGAAGATGAGGCGCACCGCGCGATTGACGACCAGTGTCGCGCGCTCCACTCCCGTGGGCTGACGTGGCAGAACGAGAACGAAGAGAATGCCAGTGATGGTGATGATGAAGATCAGCAGGCCCAAGATGAAGAAGATCGCGTTCAATGCTGCTCCCGTCGTGCGTCGGTGTGATTGGCCGTGTCCGTGACCGTGCGGTGTCTCGTCAGCGTTAAGACTATGTAGGAAAAGGTCACTGCGGCGCACGAGGATTCGTGACGCTGGACGGGCGCATCGAATTCTCGTCGCGGGCACAGGACGTCACGACGTCAGCGCGGCCGCCTCCTCGGCGGTCGTGGCGATGGTCGGGGAGTTCGAGTTCCCCGACGAGATGGCCGCCGTCGCCTTGCGACGCGGTCGTGGCGTGGAACTGCCAGTCGGGGAGGTCGATTCGCTCTCGGCCTCTCTCAACACCGGAGCGTCGCCGAGTCCGTGCCGCGGGCCGGGCACCGCAATTGCGCAATCTGGTCTGGCGCAACATACTTGGCTCTACCAAGTACCGATCGCCGGGACCCTGACTCTCGCCCACCGAGTCCCGGCGGCGGGGGACGGAGCCTGACACGAAGGAGAAAATGGATTCGAGATCAACGACGTGGAGCGCATTGCCACGTGAGGTGCCGGCGTAATGTTTCGTCGCGCCGACCGCACGCTCGAGTTGGCACCCGCTACGTTCGCGGACTATCGCGAATTGGCCCGCCGGCGACTTCCGCGTCAACTCTTTGACTACGTCGACGGCGGCGCATTCGCTGAGAATTCGATGAGGGCGAACGAGACGGACCTTCACGGACTGAAATTGCGCCAGAGGGTCCTGCGCGACGTCTCGTCGCGCGCGCTGGAGACGACAGTGCTCGGCGAGACGTTGTCGCTGCCGCTCGTGCTCGCGCCGGTCGGATTCGCCGGCATGTTCGCGCCACGTGCCGAGGTGCTCGCTGCCCGAGCAGCGCAACGAGCAGGGATCACCTTCTGTGAATCGACGCTCTCAATCTGTGGGATCGAGGAGGTCGCCGGCGCTACCGCGAGGGCCATTTGGTTTCAGCTCTACGTCATGAAGGACCGCGGTTACGCCGAGGAACTCATCGCGCGCGCGAAGGCGGCGGGGTGCTCGACGATCGTGCTCACGGTCGACCTCCCAATGCCCGGACGCCGATTTCGTGACGCGCGAAATGGTCTGAACGGTGGGATCTCCGCGCTGCGCCAGTATCGGCGCAAGCTTGACCTCGCGAGCCATCCGCGTTGGGTGCGCGAGGTGGCCCTCGGGGGAAGACCGCTCACGTTCGGAAACCTCGAGAAGGCGGTGCCCGCGGGCAAAGTACCCCAGGATTTCCAGCATTGGGTGTCGAGTCAGTTCGACCCCAGCGTCACGTGGCGCGATCTCGAGTGGCTCCGTTCGCTCTGGGGCGGGAACATCGTCATCAAAGGAATCCTCGACGCCGAGGACGCGCGAGAGGCGGTTGCCAATGGCGTTGACGCGATCATCGTGTCGAACCACGGTGGACGCCAGCTCGACGACGTCAGTTCAACCGCGCGAGCGCTTCCCGCGATTGCCGACGCCGTGGGCGAGCATATCGAGATCCTCATGGACGGCGGGGTGCGCAGCGGCCTTGACGTCGTCAAGGCGTTGTCCCTCGGCGCGCGAGCGTGTCTGATTGGTCGGCCATGGGTGTACGCCGTGGCAGCTCGCGGAGAGCAGGGGGTCGTTGACGTTATCGAGTCGATCCGTGCCGACCTCATGGTGGCCCTGGCCCTGACGGGCGTGACTGACGTCAACGATCTCGACGCCTCGGTTCTTGAGGACATCGACTACCACTGACCAACCGTTGAGAGGGCCACTCGATTCCCTTGATCGCAGGATTCTTGATTGATGGCTCCATTCCATCGTTCGAACGGGGGGTTGCCCGGCTCGGTCGCTTCACGGGTCTCAACCAGGAATTGTTTTGACGCAGTAGCGCTGCGGTCTCGACCGTGGGCGAATTCTTGCGGGCAGATCACCCTTCAAACGTCAGCCAAGTCGATGATGAAGCA
>JADGOK010000049.1 GCA_017882985.1 Acidimicrobiales bacterium | reverse complement strand
AAAACTCGCTGGCATCGGTGACCCCTTACCACGAGGTCTATCCCGGAACGCCGAAGTAGTAGGCCAGCGGTACCGAGGGATCGGACCCTGACACGCCAGGCACGATGGGGTGCACCGAGATCGCGCCGCACCAGAAGAAACCGGTGGAACGCATCGGACTCACCAACACCGCTCTCGCACTTCCCGGCAACCACACCAACATCTTGAACGAGATGATGCACCGTGACGGCGGCGAACCACGTGGTATATCGGTGCCGTAGATCCAGAACGACGCCCGACCTGTGCTGGGCAACAGGGTCACGGTCGGCAGCTTGACGCCGCGCTTCACGCCGCCGACGTCGTTGCCGTCGCGTCCCAGCGAGTCGGCTTCGGCGACGACGAGCCGGTGACCCACTTTGGCGGTGGGCCTCTGGCCGTAGTTGCCGATGTACGCAGTTCGAACGTAGCCCCGCAGCGAGCACCGCGCATTGCTGACGTTCTCGATCCAAAAGAGGTCGTTGACGTTGCCGGTGCCGACGACCGTGTTGTAGTCCACGACGCGCACCGACGTCGCCGAGCAGGTCGGGACCGTCGACGACGTCGCGAACGCATGGCTCGTCACCATCGAGCCGGCACCGAGGAGCGCCACCACTATCGTCATCACCGCACCGCGTCGCACAACGTCAGTTTGACACCGCGCGCTCGGCCGCTTCGGTCGCCTCGTCTTCGCCTTCACGGCGACGAACAACGTCCCACCTCCCGTGTTCCTCTCGCCGCGGTCCGTCCGGATCCACCGCCTCCGTGGATGTGGCAGCCTTGTGTCGTGACGATTCACGAGCCGACCCGCGAAGAACTCGAGGCGCTGGTCGCCACGTTGAGAGACGAGGTGTCCAGACTCAAAGAGGAGGTCCGGCGCCTACGCCGCGACACGCACGAGGTGCCGCCGCACTACCTGTAGGGATTAGGCGCCCGGCACCGCGGGGCACGTGAGCGTGTTGCGCGCGGCCAATACCTGGGCCGCCGCACCGTTCAAGGTGGCCCGCGTCAGCGTTCCAGCGTTGACCGCTTGCACGATGGCGCTGGCGACCAGAGTGGCCGAGGTGAGCGTGACGGCGGGCGACGCCGCGGGGCCGTAGAGAATCTGATCCGCGCCAGCCTGGAGCGCCTTCACGGCGGCCGCGGCGACGCTGAGGTGCAGCGCGCTCAGCGCTCCGGCACCCAGCGAATCGGTGACAATGAGGCCCTTGAAACCGAGGCCCTGGCGAAGTTCGTTCACCACAACGGGAGAGATGCTCGCCGGCAACGGCGTCAGTCCGGGCACCGACGCGTTCGACAGCATCACCGCCGTCGCGCCGTTGGCGATCGCGCGTTCGAAGGGCACCAGAGCGGACTTCTGCAGGACCGACCAGGCGAGGGTCCGGGCAGGCCCGTAGTCGGTGTCGCGCGTGGAACCACCGAGTCCGGGAAAATGCTTCACCACCGACGTCTCGTTGGCCCGCAGAAGACCGGTCATGAAGGCAGTCCCGTCAACCGCCGCGATCGACGCGGATCCGCTGAAGGAACGGTACCCATCGGGATTGGCGGCGCCGGGGTACTGTGCGCGCCCATCGACGTCGAGCACCGGGGCGAGATCGGTGTTGACGCCCACGGCATTCAGAGCGTTCCCCACGCGCAGTGCCGTGGCCGTGATCTGGGCGGGCGTCAGATTCCTGCCCATGGTCTGGGCCCAGGGGAAGGAACCGACGACGTTCGTAAGGCGCTGCACGCCGCCCCCCTCCTCATCGGTCATCACCATCATTGAGTACTTCTGGGGCGTGAGTGACTGCAACTTCGCGAGCACGGCGCTGAGCGTTGCCGGCGCGGTGGCGCCAAGGAGCAGCAACCCGCCGAATCCGGCGCGAGCTTCGGGGCCCATCGAACCGATGTTCATCGCGTTCACCGGCACGACGATCGTCTCGTTGGCGAGTTGGGTGAGCGACCACGTCGCGACAATCGACTGGGCGCAGACCAAGTTGTCCGTCGCGCTCACCGCCGACGCGGACGTCGCGGCCCCCGGCCCGACGATCGACGTCAGAGTCGCCATTCCCAGCAGGCAACGTCGAACTCTTCGCATGGCTCGAGGCTACGACGACGTAACGCGACGGGTGCATCACTACGCTAGATACGTTCATCGACGTGAAATGAGGTCTCCATGGCGAACTTGATGCCCGCGGTGTTCGTGGGTCACGGCAACCCCATGAACGCGTTGGAACACAACCGATACACCGACGCGTGGTCCGAGTTCGGCGCCTCGATGCCCAAGCCCAAAGCGATCGTCGTCATCTCGGCGCACTGGTACGTGAACATCACCGCGGTCACCGCCATGACGATGCCGCGCACCATTCACGACTTTTATGGTTTCCCCCAAGCGCTCTTTGACGTGCAGTACCCGGCGCCCGGGGACCCCGCGATCGCCGAACGCGTCGTCGACGTGGTTCAACCGACGTACATGGGACTGGACGAGGACAGTTGGGGCATCGACCACGGTACGTGGTCGGTGCTCGTACACATGTTCCCCCAAGCGGACGTACCGGTGCTACAGGTCTCGATCAACGCCGAGTTGCCCTTCGACTACCACTTCAACCTTGGTGCGAAGCTGCACGCTCTTCGAGAAGAGGGTGTGCTGATCGTCGCGAGCGGCAACGTCGTGCACAACCTTCGCCTCATCGACTGGAACTCGCCCGGACAGGGCACGGACTGGGCGCACCGATTTGACGACGACACGCGAGCGATCATGACGAGCGACGCGTCCCAGCTCGGTCTGGTGAACGATCACGCCGACTTCCGCCTCGCGGTCCCGACGCCCGATCACTTCCTGCCGCTCGCCTACGTCGCCGGACTCTCGGCGGCCGCGAACACGCCGACGCGCACCGTGATCGACGGCTACGAGATGGGTTCGCTCTCGATGACCGCCTACGAACTGCCGGCGGCCTGAACTACTTGCGCTGACTCGAACGCTGCGCGCGTCGAACCGAGATGGCGAGCGCGCTGACGGCGAGGAGCGGCAGGACGATCACGGCGGCGGCGTTGAAGTGACCGACGACGCTCAAGAGCGCCACCACCCCGATGATGACGAGCACCGCGATGAAGAGTTCGGGCGTGTCACCGACCAGAAAATCCCACCAGAACATCGCGAAGCCCCTGAGCAGACGCACGGGAAGAGATTGCTGCTTGCTCACGCGACCACCTCACTCGATCGCTGCGGTGCCGAGCGGCGCAGCATCGCCACCAACAGCCCAACCACGACGACGTAGATCACCACGAACATCACGAGCATGACGTCGTTCCCCGGCCACTTGACCTTCAGACCCTCACCGGTCCAGAAGGTTCCGTAACTCACGAGCAAGATCCCGACGGCCATCTTCATGGCGTTCTCGGGCACGTTCGAGAGCTGCTTGGCGACGACGACGCCGACGACGCCGACGAGCAGCACCGCGACCGCCGCGACGGTGGCGGCCAAACCGAGGCGGTGAGCCGAGGTGCCGAGCGTCAGCACGGTGATAACGACCTCGAGACCCTCGAGGAAGACGCCCTTGAACGCCATGACGAAGGCCACGCGGTCGCGATTGACGCTGGAGCCCAGTGCCTCCAATTCGGCAACCTTCTCACGGTAGATCTCGTCCTCGTCGTGCTTGGCCTTCAGTCCGCTCGAACGAAGTATCGCCTTGCGCAGCCACTGCATCCCGAAGATGAGCAACACGCCACCGACGACGAGGCGAAGAGCGCTGATCGGAACATGCACGAGTGCGGGACCAAAGGCCGCCACCAGGGCGGCCAGCACGACGAGCGCGGCGCCGGTCCCCTCAAACGCCGAGCGCCATCCTCGCGTGTGACCGACGGCGAGGACGATCGTCAGCGCTTCGACCATCTCCACCGCACACGCGAGAAAGACCGCGCCGACGAGCACGACGACACCCGACGAAACTGCAGTTGCCAGTACCACGATTACTTACCTTTCGTTGGATCCATCACAAAGCACGACGACGCGTCGAAGCAGACCTTCACTCGACAACCACGATCAAAACGCGTCGGCGCAAAAATCTTGCTCAAGGTCGCGCCGTCGCCCACGCGCACCACGTGCTCGTAGCCCCGACCATTGAAGGCTACGTCAACGATGGTGCCGTGAACTCCCCTGGAATTTCCCGCGAGCATCAGCGAAACCCCGGCCGCGCGCACGAACAAGCTCATCGCGTCGCCCGGATCGAAGCGTTCCAGGGCCAACGCCTCGAGTCGCTCGTCGGGCGCGAACGGCAGAGCGACCTCGTAGTGGTGAGGTCCGCACGCCTCAACGACGGTCACCGGGAACTCCCCCGCGACGCCGGTGAATCGGGCGACGAAGGCGTTCGCCGGCTTTCGATAGATCGCCTCGGGCGTGTCGATCTGGATCAGTCGGCCCTTGTTCAAGACGCCGACTCGGTCCGCCAGCGCAAAGGCTTCGGACTGATCGTGCGTAATGTAGACGACGGTCGCGCCGGTCGCGCGCGTCAGGGTCGCGATCTCGATGCGAAGTTGGTCGCGGCGATCGGCGTCGAGATTGGAGAGCGGCTCGTCGAACAAGATGAGTCCCGCGTCGGCCGCCAATGCCCGGGCGAGGGCCACGCGCTGCTGCTCGCCCCCCGAGAGTTGGTTGGGGAAGCGTTCGGCGAGCGGGGCAATACCTACGCGCGCCAAGAGATCGTCAACTCGGTCATTTCGTTGCGACTTCGCGAGCGATGACGTGGTCATCGAGAAGGCGATATTCTTTCGAACCGTCAGATGGGGCCACAACGCGTAGTCCTGGAAGACCATCGCGAGACCCCGTCGCTCGGGCGGGACGAACGCGCGCGCGCTCGCGACCACCTCGCCGCCAATGGCGATCACGCCGCTCGTGGGACGTTCGATGCCCGCGAGGCAACGCAAGAGTGTGGTCTTTCCCGATCCCGAGGGACCGAGCAACACGAGAAACGTACCCGGTTCGATCTCGAGGCTGACGTCCTCGAGCGCCACCTTGTCCGCGAAGTCCTTGTGGAGGTGTTGGAGCGAAACGCTAACGGCACGATCGCGCGATTTCAGGCTCACGACTGCACCCCGCTCCAACCAACGCGCCGCCAACCCTTGGGGGTAAGGAGGCGAAAGAGGAACATCGCGATCACGATCACGCCCAGCATCTCCAACAACGTCAAGACGGTCATCGCGGTTCCGGTGCCGGGTTGCAGATTGGCGAGGTAGGCCTGGATCGTCACCGACGCCGGCTCCTGACTCGGAGGATAGAGGATCTGGGCGATCGCCAATTCTGAGATCGTCTTGGTAAAGGTCAAGAGCCATCCCCACAACAAGATCCGTGACATCAGCGGGAGATTCGTCGTGCGCCACGCGCGAAGTCGCCCCGCCCCGTGCACTCGTGCGGCTTCGTTGAGCGAAGGCTGGATTTGGCTGACGGGGCCCGCCATGAACCGCGTCTGGCCGGGCAGTGACGAAGCGACGAGTGCCAACATGAGCAGTGGCAGGGTCTTGTAGATATTGACGACGTTGTGGGTGATGAAACTCAGGTTGTAGAAGAAGATGTAGCCAACACCGAGCACCACGCCCGGCACGGCGACACTGCCCAGCAAGAAGACGTCGGTCACGCGTTGGCTCCATCCGCCCGACGACGCGACCAGACGCCGCGCCAGCACGACCGCAAGTACGCCGGTACACGACGCGACCACCAGCCCCAACTGATTCGACTCGAGCAGCGGCGCGCCGAGGCTCTTGCCACTGATCGAAGGACTCAGTACCTGTTGGTAGTACGTCCACGTGAAGTGGACGCCCCTGGCGGAGTAGATCCCCAGGTTCTCGACGAACGAACCCACCAGGGCACCGAGTATTGGTACGCCGAGGGCGAAGAAGAAGAACAGCGACACACCGAGCGTCGCGAGGATCCTCGGACCGCGACGAAACTCCCGTCGTCGCACCGACCTCGTTCTCCCCGACAGAACAGCATAGGAACGGCTCCGCAGCATCTTGGACTGCAGCGCGATTGGCGGAACGGTCGAGAGGATCAGCACCACCGCAATGACGGCGGCCACCGAGAAATTCGCGGGGTACGTGCTGATCGCGTTGAAGAGTGTGTACGTCGCCAATGGGAAGTGACTGTGATACCCCAAGGTGAACGCCACGCCGAAATCGCTCATCGTCTCGGCGAAGCTGATCGCGATCGCACTCAAGAGAGCGGGCGCGATGATGGGCAGCACGGTGCGCAACATCCGCGTGCGGCTCGCGCCGTGGATTCGCGCGGCGTCCTCGTACTCGGGTCCCAGTCCCTGTAGTCCGGCCGAGACGATGAAGTAGGCGAACGGCAACGCGACCGTCGTGAGCACGATGATGATGCCGAACGGACCAAAGAACTCGCCGTAGATCCAACGTGAGTTGATGCCCATCGCGTGGGCGGCACCAAAGGGCTGCAGCAGGTCCGTCCAACCGAGTGTCATCATCCATGACGGCATGATGAGCAAGAGCCACATGGCGATTGACCACACGCGGCGTCCAAGGACGTTGGTGCGGTGAATCAGCCACGCGAGGGTCGTCGCGAGTCCCACCGACAACACCGACACCAGTGTCGAAACCCACAGTGAATTGACGATGCCGCGACCCGTGTACCCACGGAACGCCTGGGAAACGAAACGAAGCGTGAACCACTGTGATCCCTGTTGGA
>JADGOK010000048.1 GCA_017882985.1 Acidimicrobiales bacterium | reverse complement strand
GCACAACGGAGTGTCGCCTCGGTTTCGTTCCCGGCGGGATTCGAGTTGACCTCACCGAGTTTGCGCCCCACGTGGGCGAGCGCCTCGGACACGTCGCGCGCGTAGGCGGGCCTCACTGCGCAGAACGCGCCGTCGCGACGCAGGAGGACGGACGTGGTCGTGGTGCGAAAGATCGTCAGTCCCGCGTTGATCGGCGCCGTCCGCACGCTCCCGTCGGGACCGTAGACCGCGTGCAGCCGATTGGGGGAACTTTTGGGACATCAGCGCACTGGTCAATCCGACGCCGAGTGAACATCAACGTGAAGGTGTTGGAATCAACCCGACGACACGTTCAGAACCAGTGACGCGACGCACCCAGGGTGTTCGGACGATGAGCTCGACGTCGCCGCGGCCAAGCGAGCCGACGGGAATCTCAATCGCCTCTTTCTCGACCCGGTCTTTCACGCTTCCTACCCTGAGGACATGCTCGAGCATTACGCACCGTTTCAACCCGGTTTCTCCGTGGTTCACGATGAGGATCTTCAGTTGATCGCCCAGCCGCTGGATTTCCTTGGAGTCAACTACTACTTCCCTTCCACGGTGGTCGATGAGAGCCGCGCGCGAGGCGCGCCTCGCGGGATTCTTCGTCGCGCCCGAGGAACAGTTCCCCGACCTGCGCCTGAGGTCGCTCAACACGCCGGGACGCGACAAGACGGCCATGGACTGGGAAATCGAGGCTTCGGGGCTGACCGCGTTACTCGTGCGCATTCGCGACGAATACACCACGTTGCCCATCTACATCACTGAAAACGGAGCGGCATTTGACGACTACGTCGACCCCAACGGGCGGGTACTCGACCACAATCGGGTGGCGTATCTGCAAGAACACATTTCGGCCGTACACGACGCGATCGACGCTGGCGTGAACGTTCAGGGATATTTCGTGTGGAGTCTTCTCGACAATTTCGAATGGTCCTATGGCTATTCTCGCCGATTCGGCATCGTCTGGGTGGACTTTCCCACGGGCAATCGCCTGACCAAGGCAAGCTTCGACTGGTACCGCGACACGATCCGGTCGAGTTCCGTGGAATACGCGACATCGATCAGCGCCTGAACCTCCACCGACGATTGTCATTCGTGACGTCGAGGCGAGTTGGGGCGGTGGGCTCGGACCTCTCGGTTAGCGGGCCGCCTGCGCACGTCCAGCCGTCGCCTCGGGACCGTCATGTATCGACTCCTACTGAAAGATGCTCATGCTGATGCAGCTCTCTGCCGACAGGCACGCGCCACCCCTCCTTCAATCAGTTGGCCCCGGCGTGGCATACGAGCCGCCGGACTGAGTCTGATCGGAGCGTTCGCCAGCGCCGCCGCACGATACCGTGCCTAAGCGAAATTCAGTGCCAAGAACGCACCGTCGAGTCGAAAGACGGCAGTCGTGGAGATCTCTCGACGACCGTCGATTCCGCGTTGACCGTCGCGACCCGCACACTTGCGTCACTCGACAGGCCGCGATCGCCTCGGCCAGGAAAGAGAGCGAACTTCGACGTCGCGTTGGGAGCGACTCGACACAGAGTTGAGCATGAAATATACCTCGAAGAGGACTTATAGGCGTCGTTCAGAAACAGACAGGAAATCTAATTGGTCGGAAGTTGTCAATTCTGCGGTTGTGAATTGAGAGTGGCCTGAGACCATTTCTCCCATGTCGGAAGCCCTATGTCGATCGAACGATACAACTCGGAGGTCTTTCAAATGACGCCTCACACCGAAGAGAGACGTCACGGTGGCCGCGTTCGCAACGAAGTCGATGTCGTCCAGCAGAAGCTCCTCGCTGGCGTGTCAACGAGCGATCTGTCAACCAAAGTCGACGTTCCCTCTGTTGCCGCGAGGCGGCGCACGCGTCGGATGTGGGCCGCCTACGGCGTGCTCGGCGTGCTGCTCGGCGTGTACTTCGTCGTGGTGCTGACGCGCGACATGAACCAACAGTGGGCCTGGCTCGACGGTTGGTCGGTGTGCGGCTTTGAAATCGTGGCGTCGGGACTGTGCATCGCGCGCGGTATCGCACGCCAGGCTGGTCGCGCGGCTCCCCTCCTCTTGGGATTCGGTCTGCTTTCGTGGGCAATCGGCGACTTCTTCTTGAACGCTGAATCCATTGGCGGGGCGACGCCCCCCACCCCGTCGATGGCCGACCTGTTCTACCTGCTGTTCTACCCGCTGGCGTACATCGCGACGGTGCAACTGCTCCAGAAGGCACTGGGGCGCAAAGCCCGGCCGAACTGGCTCGACGGCGTCGTCGCTGGTCTCGGTGCCGCGGCGCTCTGCTCGGCCTTCGCCTTCAACAGCATCGAGACGTTGACCGGCGCCAGTGCGCTGTCAACGGCGACCAACCTCGCCTACCCGATCGGTGATCTCTTGCTGCTCTCGTTGGTGATCGGTGGAACCGTGCTGCTCTCGGGCCGCGGGACGCGGCCGTGGTACTTCCTCGCCGGAGGTCTGACCGTCATTGTCTTTGGCGACACCTTCAATCTCGTCCAGTCATCGAAACTCGCCACCCAGTTCGGCGCCGACTTCAATGCCATCGCGTGGCCGACCGCGATTCTGCTCATTTCAATGTCGGTGTGGCTGCCCAACCGCCACCTCGATCCGTTGCGACCAGAGAAGACCGCGGGCTTTTCGTTCCCGGGCATCGCCGCCACGTCGAGCCTGGTGATCTTGGTGGTTGGCACCCAGAACGGCATCAGCAACGTGACGATCGGTCTGTCGATCGCGACGCTGTTGACGGTCGGCGTACGACTCGCCATCTCGGCCCACCGACTTCGCGTCCTCACCGAAGAGCGCCACCGTCAGGCTCACACCGACGAACTGACCGGTCTCGGCAATCGCCGTCAACTCACTCACGTACTCGACACGTTCTTCTGCGATCAGTCAGAGGACCCGGACGCTCTTCGCGACCTGGCCTTCCTCTTCGTTGATCTCAACCGTTTCAAGGAGATCAACGACTCGTTCGGTCACCCCGCCGGTGACGAGTTGCTGCGCCAGCTCGGTCCGCGCCTCAACAGAGCCGTGGGAACGTCGGGTTCGGTCGTCCGCCTCGGTGGCGACGAACTGGGTGTCGTGTTGATGGACGCCGACGCGCAAGACGCCGAGACGGTCGCCCAGCGCATCCTTACTGAGATCGAGGAGCCCTTCATACTCCAAAAGATCAGCGCCACCGTCGGGGCCAGCATCGGGATCGCGCTGGTGCCCTCGGACGCGACGAACGGCTCGGGCCTGCTGTGGTGCGCGGACGTGGCCATGTACCGCGCGAAGCTGGGTCACGCGCCCTACGTCTTCTACGACCAGTCACTCGACGGCGGTGAGAACCAGCCCAAGCTGCTCGACGAGCTTCGTGATGCGATTGACCACGGCGACTTCGTCCTGCACTACCAGCCCCAATTGGACTTGCGCACTGGTGAGATCCTGGCGGTCGAGGCCCTCATCCGCTGGCCGCACCCCACCTTGGGCCTCGTGCCGCCGCTCGATTTCCTCCCCCTCGCCGAAGAGGCCGGCCTCATGCGCCCACTGACCGCCTGGGTTCTCGACGAGGCCATCGCTCAGTGCGCCGAGTGGCGCGTGAACGACACCGAACTCGCCGTGTCGGTCAACATCTCGTCGTCGAACCTCTTGGAGAACGGATTCGTGGAACTCGTCGAAGAGTTGCTCGCGCGCCATGATCTGCCCGCGTACGACCTGGTGATCGAGATCACCGAGACCACCATCATCAGAGATTTCGCCAGGACCCAGCACGTCATCCAGGTCTTGCGCAACATGGGGATCGTCGTGTCCATCGACGACTTCGGCGCCGGATTCACCTCACTCGCGTACCTCAGTAGTCTCGCCGTCGGCGAGTTGAAGCTCGACCGTGCCTTCATCGTGGGTTTGGCGAACGAGGGCGGCAGCCGCGACCTCGAGCTCGTCCGCGCGACAATCAATCTCGGCCACGAGATGGGTCTTCGCGTTGTCGCCGAAGGTATCGAGGACGTCGAGACGCTCGACCTGTTGAGTAATCTGGGATGTGACCTCGCCCAGGGCTACTTCATCAGTCGACCCACGCCCGCGGACAAGCTGTCATTCCGTCCCACGGTGCGAGCCCCCGAACTGGTGGCGGCGAACGTCAACTAGGGCCGAGTCTTTAGCCGAAGACCTTCTTGTAGGTCACGATCGACGAAGCACTCGGTGCCTTCGGGTTCACCTGTTCACCCCAATTGGAGAAATTCGTTGTGCCGCCACCGCTCGTACTGGAGATGGTCTCCTTGATCGGCAGTGACGACTTGTCCGACGCAATCGCGAGGATGCTCTTCGTGAGTGGCGTCGTGCCACTGGCCTTCGTGGTCCAGCTCAACAAGTAGTCCTTCTTGTTGTTGTGGGTTCCCGTCTTCATGGTGGTGCCCTTGCTCACGGGCAGCATGCCCAGCAGCACCGCCGACGTCAGGTTCTTCTGGAAGTTGGTGTAGGGCGTAGTGCCCGCGGCCATCGCGATCGAATTGCCGCCGACCTTCTTTATCTGCGCGGCGGTCAGTCCCATAATCGTCGACAGACCCGCCGAACTGCCGCTCAAGTACGCGAAGGTTGGTGTGACCGTGATCGTGATCTTCTTGAGACCCGATGAGACGCTCTCCACCCCGCTCGTCTTGCCGATGTCAACGACGACCGTGCTGTAGACAGTGCCCGATTTCGAGGTCACGACGATATGCACGCCCGACACTTTGGACAGCGCAGTCTTGGCCGCCTTCAGCACCGACGTGGCGCTGGGGCTCGTGGACGCGCCCGCTCCGAGCGGCACGGCCGCGGTCAAGAGAGTGGTGGCCAGGGCCAGAGAAGTCAGGTGGAAGCGGTATCGCCGGAAATTTTTCATAGTAAAGAGCCTACGGTGGATTCATTTGACGCATGCATCGCCCTGTGTATGAAGGGTTTGCCGCTGAAGTCCTCAGGGAGACAGCGTCGCGTCCGCCCGACATTTGTTCGTGTTGACGTGCGACCAGTACTGTCGTCAGTCGTGTCCTACCAGTCGACCGCGGACCCCGTCGAGGCGTTCTCCTGGTCGAACGACATCCTCGGCGACGCCAGTGCGGCGGCCTTCTTTCTCGCCCCGTCGCGCTTCGTACGCGCCGAACGAACCGGTGACTCGCTGTCGCTGAGCTTCTCTGACGACGGCGGTGCCGGCGTCCTCTTCGGCCCCCAACCGCCATTGCGGTCGGACTGGTCGCGATGCCTCGTCAGTTTCACGAACTTTGGCGAACGACTGGGCGAACTGGTCAAGTACGACGAATGGGACTTCTACACCCGACCAAGCGAAGTGTCGAGCGACGATTCCCGCGTCGAAGTACTCCATGACGACGACACGGTAACCGCGTTACTTCAGACGCACGCGCCGCATTCGGCGGTCTGGCCCGGCGACGAGGAGATCGTCGATTGGTTCGGTCTTCGCGACACGTCGGGCCGACTTGTCTGCGTCGCGGCACTCGTTCGCTGGGAGTCGGGCGGGCACGTACTCAGCTCGGTCGCGACGGTCGGTGACGCGCGTGGGCGAGGTCACGCGCTCGCGCTTCTTCGCGGCGTCGTACACGAGTCGAAGAAGCGCGACATTGCCTGGTTGGGCCTCGGCGTCGCGCACGACAACACTTCGGCCCAGCGCGTTTACGTGCGCGCCGGCTTCACGTTGCGATCCGAGTTCTCGAACTACCACCGACCAGCGTCGGCGTAATCGATCCGGCGTCGGCGCTGGGTCAAAAGCACTCGGCCAGTTCGAAGAGGTACTGCTGAAGGGTATGGACGAATTGGAGCAACTCCTCATCGCACGAGGCCAGTTTCTCGTCACTCAAGAGACCGTTCGCGATCGCCGTGGAGCGAAGCGCGAGCTGGAGTGTGCTCAACCAGGCCCACGCTTCGGCGTCGTTCAAGAACTCCTCGTTGAGCGTCATGACCGCCAGTTCGGCGTTGGTGGCGATCTCGTTCTGGCGATTTAGCGTCGCGAGCGGATCGTCCTGATCGTTGCTCGGATCGATGGGAGGGTTAAGACCAGGATGCCACTCGTGTTCGGGGTCACGTTCCGCCGCGACCACGTGACCAAAGGCCTCGCGAGCAACCGCGCGTCCCATCTCGTTGAGGCGCACCTCGACACGTCCGTCTCGACGGCGCACGAACAGTCGATGGCGTCCGACCACTACTGCTCTTGCTCGATCGTGCTTTGCAGCCCGGCGACCTGGAGTTTCACGCAGTAGGACTCGGCGCGTTCGCGCAGTCCCGACCATACGATCGCCCGGCCCTCGTGGTGCACCGTCATCATGAGGTGCGTGGCCTTGTTGTTGGAGTAACCAAAGATCTTCTTGAAGATCACGACCACGACCGACATCGGCGTCACGGGGTCGTTCCACACGACCACGTTCCAGGGACGCTGGGTCTCGACCGCTTCTTCGGTCAGAACATCGGTATCGGTCGTCGTTCGACGCATTGGCTTGACGGCTCCCACGCAACCAGTGTCGCAGAGTGCCGGTCAAAAGAAAAGAAGAACAGCCTAAAATGATGGCGGACTCTGGGAAGAGGTTGTCATGAGCATTACCAACTGGGTCACTGCGGCGCCCCTTCGACTACGTCAACGAATCAACCGTGGCATCCGCGAAGCGGCGGGTCTCTCGCACGAACCGCCGCCGGCGTGCAACGACCCGGCCGAGGCCTACCTGCCCGTCAACGGCGTCGCGCGTCTCGTCCACGGCGATCTTTCACCAATGATGATCGGCGGCGTCGC
>JADGOK010000047.1 GCA_017882985.1 Acidimicrobiales bacterium | reverse complement strand
AGTTCCGCACCATCGAGAGATCGAGATACGAGGGGTCAATCGGCACGACGCGAAAACTCACCTGGTAACCCGCGTCACCCTCGATGGTGCCGTCGTAGACGTAGACCGGCAGCAACATCGTCGTCCCGTTGGTCAACGTGTACACGCCGTACTGGGACGAATAGTCCGTCAGGTTCACGAACGTCGGAGGTGGCGTGGTGGTGGGCGTGGTCGGCACTGAATCAGGCGGGATCGTTCCCGTCGGCGGTGACGGTGGTGACGACGTGACCGGCCCCGTGGTGCTGGTCGGCGATGACGGTTCCGTGCTCGGCGGTACGACCGTGGACGTCGTTGACGCACTCGTCATCGGCGTCACCGTCGGCGGGGTCGACGAACCGACGCTGCCCGAACTCGACCCCGTGCCGCCCGACGAAGCGCTCGCGATGCCCCCGGTGGTGAACACACCCGTCGCGATGCCGAACTGGGCGTTGATCTGATCCACGCCGGCCGACGGTGAAATCAGGGGATAGTCCCCCGCCGGCTGGATCGCGAAACTCTCACCGCCAGCACTCAGCAGCGTGCCGTCACCGGCGAAACTGAAGACGTAGTCGAGGCCCGTGTTCTCGCCACTGACCAGCAGCGGAACCGTGACGTTCGTCGGACCCGCCGGATCACTGGTCGCGTCAATCGTGGCAGCACCCACGTCGAAGGAGCCCAGTTTCTGGGCGAACGAAACAGCGAGGGCCCTCAGTTGATCGGGCGACTGCGTCGAGGCGACGCTGGCTGGCTGGGCGGCGTTGCTGTCCACGCCCCACGAGTCGTACCCGGCGTACGGCACGAGCCAGCCCGAGTACCGCGAGCCGTTCGCGGTGTAGGACTGACCGTGGTCCGTCGTCGTCGGCGCAGCGACGTCGACCTGAAGGACGCTCGCGATGGCGCTGAGTGTCGCCGCGGGGTCACTGGGCGCGCTGAGCGCGTAGGACGTCGCGACACCGCCCTGGGTCGGAAATCTGTCCGCGCCGTTGAACTGGTAGTTGACGCGCGCGATCATGAACGGGCTCGCCGAGGCGAAGCCCGTCGCCTTGTGGGTGCTCGCCGAGGCGAACCCGAGGACCGGCAGCGCGTTGCCCGCGGTGTTGAGCGCGGTGATCCCGAGCGCGGTCAACAGACTGGCCGCCGCGACCGAACCGGCCATTCGGACCTTGAAGCCCCGCCACGCGGTCGCCGACTTTTCGTAGGGCGCGGCGACGATCCGACTGATCATCGCGTCGTAGTTCGTCGAGGTGTACCGCGCGCCCGCCGCGGGGTCACTCGCGATGAGTCGTTCTTCAATTGACTTCATGGACCCTCCCAACCCTCTACTTGGTTCATGTCACGAACGAGCGAAACTTTCACTCGACCGGCACTACGTCGAAATTCCTTCGAAACCGGTCCTGGGCCCGTGAGAGACGCACCGCCGCCGCGTTGGTCGTAATGCCAAAGATGACGGCGATCTCGACCGCGGTGCGTCCATCCCAGAAGTGCAACAGCAGGATCTCGCGGTCGTCGTCGCTCAGCAAGCCCAGCGCCTCACGGATCGACTGGTCGGCGATCACGTAGTCCTCGGCCGCCGCGTCAGGCGGCGCTGGGCGAAGTTGGGTCTCCAGTGTGGAAATCCGGCGCTGCTTGCGCACGGCGTTACGCAAGACGTTGCGCGCCACACCGATCAGCCAGGGAATCTGTGCGTCGGGGGGTATGTCGTCAAAACGCCGCCAGGCGATCAGTAGTACCTCTTCGACGAGGTCGTCGAGATCGGCGGCGACGAGCGGGTAGAGGCGACGTCGAAGGTAGGCACCGACGGGCGGCGTCGCCTCGAGGGCGAGCACGCGAAACCGTCGCTCTCTTGATGGTGCCACGATCGTTCCCTGTCCGCTTCGACCTCGTTCTTACACACTTTCCCAGAATTTACGTCGCCCCGGGTGACGCTCAAGAAAGTTGCGCGGGCGCCGGGTAAGTTGAGCATCATGACTGACCAACTCCCGTCAATCCCCGAACCCGACGTCTCGGCCGAGAATCCGATATCCGAGCACTGGGTCTGGGTCGGACCCCATCGACCCCCGTGCCCGCGCGTGCTCTTCGAGCACATGACGAGCAACTGGAGAATCGACGCGACGCCGCCCGAGGTGCACCCGGCCGCGACCTTCAGTGCGCGGCGCCGCCAGAAGATCGCCGAACGGTTCCCCGACAAGACCCTGGTGATCCCGACGGGCAATCCCAAGGTCCGCGCGAACGACACTGACTACCGTTTCCGGGCCGGCACCGACTTCTTCTACCTCACGGGTTGCGTCGAGCCCGACTGTGTCCTGGTCATCACGCCGAGCGCGGACTCGGCGCGCTGCACCCTCTACGTCCCCCAGCGCCGTGACCACGAGACCCACGAGTTCTTCACCGACGCGCGGTACGGCGAACTGTGGGTGGGCGCGCGACGCGGTGTCACTGAAGCGGCCGCCTTCTACGAGATCGACACCGCGCCACTGGACTACCTCGAGAAGGACCTCGCCTCACTGCTCGTGACCGACGTGCTCACCCTGCGGGGATTCGACGCTGGTGTCGACGCACTGCTGGGCGAGAACGAAGCCGACGAGGAATTGAGAGTCGCACTCGGTGAACAGCGCCTCGTGAAGGATTCGTTCGAAGTCGCCCAGCTCCAATTGGCCATCGACTACACCGTGAAGGGCTTCGCCGACGTCGTGCGCGCCCTGCCGGCCGCCGAAGGGCGTGGCGAGCGCGTGATCGAAGGCGTTTTCAACCTACGCGCGCGCGTCGAAGGCAACGACACGGGCTACGACACCATTGCCGCGAGCGGATCGAACGCCACAATTCTGCACTGGACGCGAAACGACGGCGCGGTGCGCCGCGGCGAGATGCTCCTGCTCGACGCCGGCGTCGAATGCCACAACCTCTACACCGCCGACGTCACGCGCACGATGCCCATCAACGGCACGTTCTCACCCGCCCAACGCCGCATCTACGACCTGGTACTCGCCGCCCAGGAGGCCGGCATCGCCGCCGTCAAGCCTGGCGTCTCGTTCATGGCCCCCAACGACGCCGCAATGAAGGTACTCGCCGAGGGACTCTTCGAACTGGGGATCTTGCAAGAGGCGCCCGAGACCGCGCTGCGCCGCGATCGCCAACTCCATCGGCGCTACACGCTGCACGGCGTCAGCCACATGCTCGGCATCGACGTACACGACTGTGCGAACGCTCGCAACGACGTCTACTTGGGAGAACTGTACGAGGGCTACGTCCTCACCGTCGAACCCGGTCTCTACTTCCAGGCGAACGACGAGACCGTGCCCGAGGAGTACCGCGGCCTCGGCGTTCGCATCGAAGACGACGTCCTCGTGACCGCGGATGGCGCGAAGAACCTGTCCGCGGCGCTCCCGCGACACGCCGACGAGGTCGAGGCGTGGATGGCCTCGATATGGCGCGAGGGCCCGACCGACCTGCGCCTTTGACGCTGCGCTAGGCGACGACGCGCAGTGGGATGCTGCGCGGACCACGGACCTGACCCTGGGCCCAGGTGACGTCCTGACCGGAGAGTTCGAAGCGCGGGTAGCGCTTGATGAACTCCTCGATGGCGACGCGCAGTTCCAGACGGGCCAGGTTCGATCCCGCACAACGGTGGATCCCGAGACCGAAAGCCAGGTGCCGATTCTCGAGGCGGTCGATCACGAACTTGTCCGCGTCCTTGAAGGCCGCCGGGTCGCGATTCGCCGCCGGAAAGCCCAAGAGGATCCAGTCGTCCTTCTTCATCGCGGCGCCGTAGAAGTCGAGGTCGTCGTTCACCAGTCGCGCCATCGTTACCGGCGCGTAGAAGCGCAGGAACTCCTCGACGGCCAGTGGCATCAGTTCGGGTTCGTTCACCAGTCGGGCCAGGTCGTCAGGGTGGGTGGCCAAATGCCAGATCGAGGACCCGATCGCCGACCACGTCGTGTCGATACCGGCGACGAGAATGAGTACCATCGTGCCGCGGATGTGTTCGATCGCGAGTTTCTCGCCGTTGATCTCAGCGTTCAAGAGGTAACTCGTGACGTCATCACGCGGATTGAGTCGATGATCCTCGATCTGGGCGTCGAAGTACGCGGTCATTGGCTCGAACAGCGGTTCGCGTTCCTCGGTCGGAAGATCCACTAGGTCGAGAACCAGGTGGACGAACTCGCGAAAGAGGTCCTCATCTTGTTCGGGGAAGCCCAGCATTCGCGCGATCACCCCCGGTGGGATGAACTGCGCGTAGTCCGAGGCGCCGTCCAACGACTCCTTGTCGGCGACGGCGTCGAGCAGTCGCGAGCACAGGGCGCGGATCTGGGGTTCGAGAGCATTGACCGGCCCGGGGGCGAAGGCGGGCAGGAGGAGTCGGCGAGCGATCTGATGAAACGGTGGGTCCGACGTGATGGGGGGCGCACCGCCGATAGGCGCCGGTAGCTCGTCCGGCGGGTGCTTCTCGTTCACCACTACGACCATGCGACTCGTGAAGTGTTCGGTGTCATTGGCGATCGCGGAAACCATTTCGTGCGTCGCGGGGAACCACCCGCCGTTGAAGCGCTCCGTGTGTGCCACGGGACAGCGCCCGCGCAGGTCCTCCCAGATGGGGTAGGGATCGTCGACCCATTGGGGATCAGTGTGATCCCAGTCCGTGGCGAAATCCTTTACGGGTTGCTTGTCAGTCATCTCCCCACCTCTTGCGTAGACCTGCGATACGACGATTGTTGCTTACGCCAGCACCCGAAACGGGAGGTTCCGCGGTCCGCGCACCTGGCCCTGGGCGAAGGTCACGGCCCGGCGGTCGGCGACTTCGAAGCGTGGATAGCGCTTGATGAACTCCTCGATGGCGACGCGCAGCTCGAGGCGAGCGAGGTTCGATCCAGCGCATCGGTGAATCCCGAGGCCGAAGGCCAAGTGGCGATTCTCCAACCGGTCGATGATGAACTTGTCGGCGTCCTTGAAGACCGCAGGGTCACGGTTCGCCGCAGGAAAGCCCAGGAGAATCCAGTCATACTCCTTCATCGGCACGCCCAGGTAGTCCATGTCGTGCTTGACCAGGCGGGCCATCGTCACCGGTGCGTAGAAGCGCAGGAACTCCTCGATAGCGAACGGCATCAGTTCGGGTTCGTTGACGAGACGCTCGAGATCATCGGGGTGCGTCGCCAAATGCAGCAGCGACGCACCGATCGCCGACCACGTCGTGTCGATGCCCGCGACCAACACGAGGAGCATCGTCCCAAAGACGTGCTCAATCGCCAGTTTCTCCCCGCCGACTTCGACGTTCAAGAGGTAGCTCGTCAGATCGTCGCGCGGTCTCTCCTGATGATCTTGGATCTGCGCCGTGAAGTACTCCTCGATCGGCGCGAACTCCTCAATCCGTTCTTCGCGAGGATGGTCGACGCCTTCGAGCACGATATGGACGAACTCACGAAAGATGTCGTCGTCCTTTTCGGGAAATCCCAACATCCGGCTGATGACCGCGGCCGGGATGTACTGGGCGTAGTCCATGCCGCCGTTGACGACCTCCTGGCCCTTCATCTGGTCGAGCAACCCGACGCAGAGTTCTCGAATGCGCGGCTCGAGCGCGTTGACCGGTCCGGGCGCGAAAGCGGGAAGGATCAAGCGACGTGCGATCTGGTGAAAGGGTGGATCGGACGTGATGGGCGGGGCGACGCCGATCGGTGCGGGCAAGGCGTCCTCTTCGGGTCGACCGTTGCCGATCACGACCGTGCGACTCGTGAAGTTCTCAGTGTCGTTTGCGACGGCACTGACGCCAGCGTGCGTCGCGGGAAACCATCCGCCGCCGTAGCGATCGGTGTGCGCGACGGGACATCGAGATCGAAGATCTTCCCAGATGGGGTACGGGTCTTGTACCCACCGTTCATCGGTGTGGTCCCAGTCAGTGGCGAAGTCCTCGACGGGGGGCTTGATCGTCACGCCGACTCCTCGATGGAGATCGCGTGCTCGGGGCAATTCGATTGGGCCAGGCGCGCGAGTTCAATGGTCTCATCAGTCAGCGTGCCGTCGCCGATCACGACACCGTTGCCTAGATCGTCAAATTCGAAGATGCCTGGCGCGAGCGAGAAACAACGCCCGTGTCCTTGACATCGCTCAGCATCGATCACAACCTTCACGACCCCTCCTTCGTGTTGCTAGAGGAGACCCTACTACCCGGTAAGCGTAAGAAATTCAGCGTTTCATGGCGATAGTTGCGCGCCGCACGCGGGCGAACGTCGCACCGATCACTCCAGGCCCGGCACCCGGCACGATTCAGCCAAGCACTTTCTCGGTGAAGGTAAGGGCGAAGGGTAATGCGAGCTGCGCTGATCGCCACGCTCATTCGGCTTCAATCTCCTCGCGACTGATGCCCAGGAAGTAGAGGACCGCGTCGAGGTACGGGACCGAGAGCGCGGTGTCCGCGTGCTCTTGCACCAATGGCTTCGCGTTAAAGGCGATGCCGAGACCCGCGATCGAGAGCATGTCGATGTCGTTCGCCCCGTCACCCACGGCCACCGTCTGCTCAATGGGCACGCCGACCTCGTCGGCGAAACGTTGGAGGGCCCGCGCCTTGCCGGCCCGATCGAGGACGTCGCCCGAGAGTTGTCCGGTCAACTTGCCGTCGCGAATCTCGAGACGATTGGCTTCGTAGTGCTCAACTTGGAGATCGCGCAGGAGCGGTTCGAGGACTTCGAGAAAGCCGCCCGACACGACGGCGGGCACGTAACCGAGTCGACGCAACGTGCGCACGAGTGTTCGCGCCCCCGGCGTGAGACGCAGTTTTGCGCGCACGTCA